>NZ_AZRM01000062.1 GCF_002895605.1 Petrotoga miotherma DSM 10691 | reverse complement strand
TATGAATTTTAGTAGATATTGATCGCTTTAAAAACATTAATATTTTTTGGTTTATTATCGAAAGTGCTAAAATATTAATGGATTGATTATTAAAGGAGCATACCTTATGTTAAATATTTATATGTTAGGGGATTTTCAAATTTTTCTTGATGACAATCCAATAGAAAATTTAAAGTCAAGAAAAGCTAGAGAAATTCTAAAATATCTTATTCTCAACAGAGGCCAAAAGGTTTCCGTTTTTGATTTGTACGATCTCTTTTGGCCCGGTTTCGACGATGAAAGTGCGAGACAAAATTTAAATACCACCCTCTATTATATTAGAAAAAATTTAGGACTTAGTAGCGATGAATTAACTTTACAAGAGGATTTTTGCACGTTTTCAAAATCAAAAGACATATATATAGATTTTGAAGAATTTTTAGCCTTAAGCGATGAAGGGTTTAAAGAGAAAGAAATCAATAGACGTTTGTTTTTATTCTCAAAGGCGGTTAGTTTATACAAAGGTGAGTTATTACAAGAAAACGTTCACGAAGAATGGGTAAGAGAAAAAAGGGAATATTTAAAACGTATATACGTTGATATGTTAATTGAAATGGGCAATATTCACCAAAAAATGAATAACCCAATAGATGCGCATTATTATTTTCAAAAAGCTTTTTATTATTCACAAAGAGAAGATAGTTGGTTAAGATTGATTAAATTCTACACAGAAAACAATGAACTTGAAAAAGCTAACAGTTTATTCAACGAATACAAAGATATTTTTGGTCATGCAAAAGAATTTCCATTCTCTCCACCCATCGTAAATAATGGAGAACAATCAGCATTTTACGAAAAAAATGGTAACCTTTTGTCGACAGAATTATTTGATATAGTTCTTGAACTTGAGAAAATTAAAAGAGATAAAGATCACCTATTAGTGGAGATTAAAATGCATTCTTCTTTTGACGAAAAATTAATTAATGAAATAAAAAAGATCGTCAGGCAAGAAGATTTAATAAGTTATAATTCTCAAGATATATATATTTTATTTCGAGGAATTAAAAACCTTTCTGATAGTAGAGAAATTGTTGTTAAAAAGATCAATAATCTGTTAAATGAAAAAGGTCTCAAATACTCTATAGTAAAGGTAGAGTGAACTACTTACCTCTAAAGAGG
>NZ_AZRM01000061.1 GCF_002895605.1 Petrotoga miotherma DSM 10691 | reverse complement strand
AATCATGGGTTAAAGGCCTTTCAAAATCTTCGTTTCTCAATATTAAAGCTAATACACCAGCTTCACAAGGTCCAATCCATATTGGTACAACAACGTTTGTATCTTGTATCCTTAAAAAAACTATTGGTGAGTTTGAAACTTTATCTATTCCCATAGTAACATTGCTTACTTTTTTCATGGTTGAAAACCTCCTTAAAAAAACTAGAATTACGCTCTTGTTTCTTTCAAAGCCAGTTGAGACTCGCTTGTAATCTTTTCACTGATAATGCTTTTAAGACATTCTCTTAATTCTCCTTCACTAGCGAAAAGTTTTGGCTCAACTGGTTCGTGTATGAATAGATTAATATTCGAGGGTTTGATAAAGGCGCTTCCTTTTTTGCTCATTTTGATAGTTCCATCTATTGTGATGGGTAATATTTTTATATTATACCTAAAAGGTATTAATAGAGTTCCTTTTTTAAATTCGCCTACTTGACCATCTAAACTCCTTGTTCCTTCCGGAAAAAGGGTTATTATTTCTCCAGATTGAGATAATTTTGCAAATTTTTTAAGAGCTATAGCACCACTTTTTACATTACTTCTATCTATTAAAATAGAACCAAGCTTTTTGATGAAACTTCCCAATATAGGAATCATAGAAAGCTCTTTTTTCGCTATAAAAGCTGTGGGATAAATATAACCTAAAATTAAAGGAATGTCGAATATGCTTTGATGGTTCGCTACTATTACATAAGGCCCTTGCTTTGGTATATTTTCTTCACCGAAAACTAAAATCTTGCTATTTAAAAATTTAAAAGTAACTCTTCCAAACCAAGATACAACTGTTCTAATATATTCTTGCGAGACTTTGAATCCTTTCCGTTTTTCCAAGATATTGGCTTTTATCAATACATAACTTCCATATACAATTACAACGCCAAAAAAACCAATAATTAACCATATTGTGAAAAAAATCGCCTTTATTGTTTCTAATACTTTTTTCATTGATTGCCCTCCTTTTTCGTCCCTTTTCTTTAAGACACATAAGACTATGATTCAAAGTGATCAATTTCTGAAACTTTACTATCTTCAATCTTATATTTTTTAGCTTCAACCAAAGCTTCTTTTTCTAATTCACTTAAATGTGGTAAAGAATCCTCAATAGATTTTATGTGATTTATATTTGATTTAGTGGCAGGTTTAGGAGGAATAAATACGCTACAGGAAAATAGATGTTTCATACAATCCGAATTTTTGAGATAATTTAATTGTTTCGTTTTTTGTAAAACCTATAAGTGGTCTTAAAAGATCTTTTTGACTGGAGTTAGAAATTGTTAGTAGATTTTCTATTGTTTGCGAGGCTACCTGCCCCAAACTTTCGCCGCTAACCAGAACTTTTGTGTTTGTAATATCAGAAATTTTGTTGGTAATCCTCAACATAGCTCTTCTTTGTAGAATAACTGAATACTTGTTTTCTTTTATATCTCTGAAGAGGAGTTGGATTTTAGTTAAAGGTACCACATATAAATAAAAAGGAAAAGACATATATTCACACAGTATAGAACCAATTTTCAAAATTTTACTTAAAGATTTAGGACCAGTAAATGGCGGACTATAAAAGTTTACAGCATTTAGTAACATCCCTCGTCGCATCATTAAAAGAGTGGCTACTGGACTATCAATCCCACCTGACAACAAAACGGTTCCTTTTGAAGATGTACCAACAGGTAATCCGCTTGCTCCTTCTAAACGATTGTTGAATATAAACGCACCTTCTTTTCTAATATCTATTTCTATATTAAGCTCTGGATGATTTAAGTCAACTTTTAGTTGGGGGAAATAATTCAAAGTAAATTCTCCCATCATCCCAGCGAATTCTTGGCTGTTATAAGGGAAAGATTTATTGGCTCTATTGACACTTATTTTAAAAGTACTATAATTATTGTTTTCAAGAGAATTTTTTGCTATTTCATATACCTTATTTTTAATTGAATCTATATCTAATTGAGTTTTTTCAGCTATTGAAAAAGAATGTATCCCAAAAATCTTTTTTAGAATATCGATATCTTTAATGCTAATCTTCATATTGCTTCGAGGAATTAAATATATTCTGTTGTTGTTAACTTTGAAAATGAAATTCTGTGAGATTTTGCTTTGAATGTTTTCTTTAAGTTGATTCATAAAAAACTTTTTATTTTTATTTTTTAGACCAATTTCGTCAACCCTAACTATTACAACTTTCATTCGTTTCCCACCTTATAATTTATAAAAAATATTTCCTACATATAAATTATAACATAAGGGGGATTTTAGATCTATATTTTTTCAAAGAAACACTTTAGAAATAAGAAAGATTTTAAAAAGGGTGGGCTGCGGGGCTAAGGGGCGCGCAGGACAAATTGAAAAGAACATAAAAAAGTAAAATTTTCAACAAAAACATGTAATTAAAATATCTTTTCTAAAAATATTAAGTTAAAAAAATACGATTATTGTTCTAATTAATATATTTACTATCTATTTACTATAAATACAGGATTATATATCATTTAATATCGTACGGTAATAAATTGGATAAATTTAGTCA
>NZ_AZRM01000060.1 GCF_002895605.1 Petrotoga miotherma DSM 10691 | reverse complement strand
CGATCTTTTCGATCCTTTTTAAACCTTTTTCTTTCAGAAAATCCAAGATTTCTGAAGAAATTTCTTCTTTGTATAGCGTCGATATCAAAGAAGGTGGATCATTCTTTCTAACAATATAGTATTGATACAAGAAATCTTCTAAAGTCCCTTCCATTGTAAAGGAAAGCTTTGAAATTAAGTATCCTTTTCTTACTATTAAAACTAAATAAACTGGAGGTTCATACATTATTATATCTAAATTTTTACCGTTTTTGTATTCAACAGCTACTTCTTCAAACAAATTTTCTAATTTGAACAATGTGTCACGCATCTGAGCAGCTTTTTCATAGTTTTTTATTTTTGCATAATCTTTCATAGCTTTTTGAAGGTAGTTCTTTACCTCTGTAATATCTCCTGACAAAACTTTTTTAACCTTTTCCGCTGATTCTTGATATATCTTTTCATCTACATCAGTGTAACATGGACCATAACATCTTCCTAAATGGTATAGGAAACATGGTTTACTCTTTCTGCTTAAATCTCTATCACAGCTTCTAATCTTATAAACATTTTGTAGTACTTCAATAACATCTTTTACAAATTTCACATCAGAATATGGGCCATAGTATTTACCTTTTTCTTCTTTTTTTGTACGAACGTATTTTATCTTAGAAAATTGTTCATCTGTAACTAAGATATAGGGATACACGCGTGTATCTTTTAGCATTATATTGTATTTTGGCTTATGAACATAAATAAGGTTAGCTTCTAAGATGAATGCTTGATTTTCATTTGAAGTTATTATGTAGTCTAAATTTGCAGCTTTTTCTAGCATTTCATAAGTTTTTTCATTTCCTATGTAATTTTTCTTGTTAAAGTATGAAGAAACTCTGTTTTTTAAGTTTTTTGCCTTGCCTATATATATAGGATCACCTTTATTGTTTTTAAAAATATATACCCCTGGTTTTTTAGGGATGTTGTTTAAAATTGATCTGTCTATCATAGGTTGTTTCGCCTCCGTGCATTAAAGGGTAAACCCCTTAAGAACCCCAAAATCAAAGTATATTTTAGAAAAGCTTTTTGCATAAGGCAGCAAAAAGGCTTCGCCCCTTAAAAACCCTAAAATCTTTATTTGATTTGAAAAGTCTTTCGTGTAAAGCTGCAATAAGGTATTACTTTGAGATATTCAAAAGTTCGTTTTAGCGCCCCTTCGCCCCGCT
>NZ_AZRM01000059.1 GCF_002895605.1 Petrotoga miotherma DSM 10691 | reverse complement strand
CGTTTATTATAAAAATTTCTTCTAAAAGTAATTTTAAACACTTTTTCGCCACACAGCCCACCCTTCTAAAAGGGACCTGCGGTCCCTAACCCAGATGGGATGGGGAAGAGCTCCGCCCTGTAACCCTTTTAAAACAAAAACCTTGGTGTTGAACCGTTATAATTGAATTTCTAATTTATTAATTTGATCGACTATTTTAGCGGTCTTTTTTATAAACTGATCATAAATAGATTTGAAATCTATATAAAGGATACGCTCTGCAGGTACTTTGAATACGGCTAATGCTGGAGCTTTAACTTTCATCTCTGGGAGCTTGTAAGAATTTTCTAAAAAATCATATCTTTGAAGTACTTTTTCTTTCAATATTCGTCCAATTTCTATATATATGGACACTTCTGAACTGCTTATATATTATATATTTAGGAACTCTAAATAAAATGTGAATATCCTTCAAATATGGAAAATAAAATATGTCGTCTTCCCATTGCTTGTAATGTTTGATTATGAATTTCAATTTTTCATCTGTTATGTTCTGATGGAGAGAAATGTATTCTTCACCTTTTAATTTTTCCGAAAATATAAGTTTTTTTATAAGCCTTTCATTCCCCCATACCCTGTAAGATGTAATTTTAAAAGGCGATTGTACAATACCAAATGCCGTATTGGGTTGTACTATTTTATTGTATTGTCTTGATAGTTCAGTGTATTTTTTTACTAATATGTCTAAATCATTGTAATACGTAGGGTATAGGACGCTCATAACTTTTCCTGGTTTATCAGGTCCAAGGGTTTCAAAAACTCTTCCTTCTTCATCTATAAAAATACAATAGACAGGAAATTTGTCTTCACTATCGTAAACACTACCAAAGAAAAAATGTTGGAATTCATCGGCTAAAAAGTTTTTGTACTTGTTTAAGTAATTTTTGGCAAATTTTATTAGTTCTTCCAAATCATTTCTCTCCTAAACTTTCTTTTATTCTTTTGGCGATTTTTTCACTTTTAACAACTTTTGATATTTCTTCAGTTGATGCTTCCAATACTTTTTGAATTCCTCCAAAATGTTTTATTAATTCTTTTTTCCTCTTTGGACCAATACCATAAATATCATCCAATTTTGTTTTTTCAAACCGTTTACTTCTAAGACTTCTGTTAAAACCAATGGCGAATCTATGCGTCTCATCTCTTACGTATATAAGTAACCTTAACACTGGATGATCCAAAGGTAAGTGAAGGTCCAGTATGTCACCTGGTAAAACTATCCTCTCGTCTTCTTTGGCAATACCGACAACGTCGACATCCTTTAAAGAATAGCCGATTTCTTTTAGTGATTCCACTGCCGAATTTACCTGTCCTTTTCCTCCGTCAATGAATAACAGATCAGGTAATTCATGCTTTTGATATCTTCTTTTTATTACTGTTCTGATACTTTCAAAGTCATCTGGTGCTTTTATATTATCTAAGCGATACTTCCTGTATCCTTCTTTTTTGGGCTTGCCGTTTTCAAAACGCACTAAAGAGGCAACAGTATATAATCCTTGAAGATGAGATATGTCTATACCTTCAATAATTTTAGGTTCTTTTTTCAATGA
>NZ_AZRM01000058.1 GCF_002895605.1 Petrotoga miotherma DSM 10691 | reverse complement strand
AGGTTGTTGTGCGGTTAACGTGGAGCCTGCTGTCTGGGTATGAAATTTCAATTTCATTGCCTTTTCATCCGTCACACCGAATCGCTCTTTCATAATCTTTGCCCATAATTTTCTAGCTGCCCTAAATTTTGCCACTTCTTCTAAAAAGTTGTTATGTGCGTTAAAGAAGAATGAAAGGTTCCTTCCAAATTCATTTGGATCTAAGCCAGCTTTAATTGCCGCCTCGACATAGGATATTCCATCTGCCAATGTAAAAGCTACTTCTTGAACCGCATTAGCACCCGCTTCTCTAATATGATAACCACTGATACTTATTAAGTTAAATTTTGGAAGATTTTTGCTTCCGTAATCAAAAATATCTACTATCAACTTCATAGATTCTTTAGGTGGAAAGATGTAAGTGCCCCTTGCTATGTATTCTTTTAAAATATCATTCTGAATAGTGCCTCTGAGTTTTTCATAAGGGACACCTTGTTTTTTTGCAATAGTCATTAACATTGCTAATAAAATCATCGCAGTTGAGTTGATAGTCATTGAAACACTCACCTTATCCAAAGGGATGCCATCGAAAAGAATCTCCATATCTCTTAATGAATCTATTGCTACACCAACCTTTCCCACTTCCCCTTCAGACATGGGATCGTCTGAGTCAAACCCTATTTGTGTTGGTAGATCAAAAGCTATGGATAAACCTGTTTGGCCTTGTTCTAATAAGTATTTATATCTTTTGTTTGATTCTTCTGCAGATCCAAATCCTGCATATTGCCGCATAGTCCATAACTTACCACGGTACATGGTTGGTTGTACACCTCTGGTGAAAGGATATTCACCAGGAAATCCTAAATCTTTAATGTAATCTAAGTTTTCTATATCTAAAGGTGTGTAAAGCCGTTCAATCTCATCTTCATATGAGGTAACAAATTCCTGTTTTCTCTCTGGAAAGCGGCTTAAGGTAGGTTCTAATTTTTTCTCTTTCCATTCTTTTTTTGACTTTTCTATTTCATGGATTTTCTCTCTTTCAAACATAGGAATTTCCTCCCACAATAAATTTTTTAAAATATT
>NZ_AZRM01000057.1 GCF_002895605.1 Petrotoga miotherma DSM 10691 | reverse complement strand
ACACTTTTTGGAAGAGAACCAATTATTTTTTTAAAAGTCAATTGAAGTTTTAAATTCAAAAAAAATAAAGACGCACAATTTGTGCGCCTTCAAAAATTTTCAAAAGTTTCTTAAAGCCGATATTGTACTCCTTGAGTTTATTCTCCAAAATATCAACCAAAAAGCTTTTTTGCTATTTCAGCTACTCTTCTTCCCTGACTTTTGGCAATATTAAGTTCTATTTCATTAGGTCTATTTTCATCGCTCTGGGTGATAATTGCCGAGGCGCCATACGGTGAACCCCCATGAATATTCGATACATCGCTCAGATCTGGCTCAGTAAAGGGAATTCCAACAATAATCATTCCATGGTGCAATAACGTTGTATGAAAATTTAAAATAGTAGATTCATGACCCCCATGTTGAGTACTAGTAGAAGTAAAGACACTACCTATTTTTCCAACCAAACTTCCCTTTGCCCAAAGTGGACCTGTTGTATCAAGGAATTGCCTCATTTGCGCCGCCATCATGCCAAATCTGGTGGGAGTACCAAAAATTATCGCATCAGCTTCAACTAGAGAATCCATATTTGCTATTGGAATATGTGAAAATTGTTCTTGTGCCTTTTTAGCTCCAGATTGGATTAGAATATCTTCAGGAACGGTTTCAGGGACTCGGTAGATCTCAACATTCGTTCCTTCTACTTCTTTTGCGCCTTCCGCTTCGGCTTTAGCCATTTGATAGATATGGCCATACATACTGTAGAATATAACGTTGACTTTTGCCATCTAAAGTCCTCCTTTAATTAGGATAAATTTAGTCCCTTTTATTATACAAGTAATTTATTAACAAGATTTGAATAATATTATAAATCTGCCATTTCACGTTAGCATTTCATTGCCTTAGATCATATTAGATGTCGCATTGTTAAAGTCGATTAGAGGCGATTAGGAATTAAAAGCTTAAAAATTCTTAATTTTTCATTTTTATGTTAAAATTTCAAAAAGATGGAAAAATAGACGATAATATAGAAGCTTGAGAAATTAAACAATTAGCATCGCTAAAGAGAGTAATCGATTATAAAAAAGGAGTTTGAAATTTTGAGATGATATCTAAGCGTGAAATATTCGAAAAGTTATCAAACCATATAGTACAGGTCAATGAAACGATAAATCCAGAAGTAAAAACTTACATAGACGAATACAAAGGTCCATTTTCTCAAGCGCTAAAAGAAAATTATAAAATCGCAGAAGCTGAAAAATTACCCCTCTGTCAAGATACAGGTATTGTTGAATTCTTTGTCTTTTTAGGAAACGAAGTTATACTTGAAGAACCTATATTTTCCACTTTAAATGAGGTGGTTGAAAAGGTATATACGGAAAATCCCTTCCGATTTTCACTGGTGAGTGATCCCCTTTTTGAAAGAAAAAACACTAAAAACAACACTCCACCTGTGGTACACATATTCCAAGTCTCTGGGAAGAGTTTAGAGATCAAATTTTTGGTGAAAGGCGGGGGAAGTGAAAATCTCTCAGCCTTGTTCATGTTAAAGCCATCAATCAGGGTCCAAGAATTAAAAGATGTAATAATTGGGCATGTGAAAGAAAACGGAGCAAAAGGTTGTCCGCCTTTACATGTTGGAATAGGAATAGGTGGAACTTCTGATAAAGCAATGGTTTTATCCAAATTAGCATTGACCAAAAGTTTCAAAGAAAGAAATCAAGACCCTGTATACGCAGTTTTTGAGGAAGAGCTTTTGAAAGATTTAAATACTTTAAAAATAGGGTTTCAAGGATTAAAAGAGGGGGTTTCGGTTTTTTCGGTACATGTAGAATATGCTCCCACCCATATTGCAACACTTCCGGTTGGGGTTTCTTTAGATTGTTACCTTTGTAGAAAAGGTGTGATAAAATTTGAAGATAGATGAAATTGAAAAATTAAAGGTCAGAGAACTCTTACAATACACAGGTGAATTGATAGTTATGAGGGATGCTGCCCACCAAAAACTTTTAGAATTACTTTCAAAAAATTCTCAGCTTCCTGTAGATTTAAACGAAAAAATTGTATTTTATGCAGGCCCTGCGAATCCTCCAAAGAACTCTAAGATAGGTTCTATAGGTCCGACAACGAGTGAAAGAATGGACAAATATCTTGAAATGATCTTTAAATTAAGTGTGCTAGGAACTGTTGGAAAGGGAAAAAGAAGTGATTTGGCAGTAAAGTTATGTATAAAATACAAGCGAGTTTATTTTATAACTCCAAGTGGTGCAGCTGCGTACCTTTCTAAGTGTGTGAAGGATATAAAGATTCTAGCCTTCCCAGAATTAGGCCCAGAAGCTATTTACAACATAAACGTGGAGGATTTTCCTTTAATGGTGGCAATAGATACAAACGGCAGTCAGATATTCTAACTTTTAAGGAGAGTTAATCTTGGACGCAAAAGAATTACACAAAATACTCAAGGGAAAAATCAGGACAATTTCAAATGTTGACAATTTGAACGAAGAATCGTTATCCCTACTATACACTCCTGGGGTAGCAGATGTTGCAAAAGAATGCTCTAAAGATCCAGAAAATACATTTTTATACACAAGACGTTGGAACACCGTTGGTATCATTTCAGACGGAAGTGCCGTATTAGGTCTCGGTAACATAGGCCCATATGGTGCGCTTCCCGTTATGGAAGGTAAGGCATTATTGTTTAATCTTTTTGGCCAGCTTGATGCCTTTCCAATTTGCCTGAATACACAAGATCCAGAAGAAATTGTTTCTATTGTGAAGAACTTAGAACCTTCGTTTGGAGGTATAAACTTAGAAGACATCTCTGCTCCTAGATGTTTTCGAATATTAGAAGAATTGAATAAAACAATGAATATTCCAGTTTTTCATGATGACCAGCAGGGAACTGCTGTAGTAGTCACGGCAGGATTGTTGAATGCATTGAAATTAACGGGCAAAGAAGCAAAAAATATTAAAGTTGTTATTAACGGTATAGGGGCAGCGGGATACAATATAGCCAAGTTTTTGATGGATTTTGGGGACATAAATCTTGTTTTAGTTGACAAGAATGGTGTATTGAATAAAAATGTTCCAGAAAGCTGTTTGCATGAATATCACAAAGAATTATCAAAGATAACGAATCAAGA
>NZ_AZRM01000056.1 GCF_002895605.1 Petrotoga miotherma DSM 10691 | reverse complement strand
GGATAATGACAATTGAATGACCTCCTTACAAGATAATAAAGATATGGTATCAAATAAATTATACAGTGAGGAGGTAAAAGTACAATATTGAAGGTATTAAAAGTTAGTTACAATACGTGTTTTAGAGTTTCTAAAGACAGTATAAAGAATAATAAGGAGCCACTTCATAATGAGCTGTTTCTAAATAACTAGGAGGATTATTTTCTGCCCCATCTATAACACCAGTTTGTAAGGCTGTATATACTTCTTCAAAAGCCATTGGAGTAGGTTTTGCTCCCAATGCCTTCACTACATCCATCATTAGTTCACTTTTTTGAACTCTAAACACCATACCTTCCATGTCATCTGGTGAATATATGGGCTTTTTAGCATAAAAGCTTCTTGCACCGGAGTCCATGTAAGCTAATCCCACTAAACCTACTTGTTGTAATTCTTCAAGAAGGCTCTGACCTATGTCGCCGTTTAAAACCTTCCACATATGGTCTCTATCTCTATATATGTAGGGTAAGGCTAAAACGTTTAGTTTATCATATAGCGAAGTTAAAGGAGAAATAGAAGTTCTGTTTATGTCTATTATACCCATTTGTGTTTGTTCAATAGTTTCTTTTTCAGATCCTAAAGTAGCGCTCGGATAGATTTTTATTTCTATCCTTCCGTCAGTCCACATATTAACTAGTTTTGCCATCACATCTAAACCTTCTACCGTTGGATAACCCCATGCATGATCGTCAGAGGCTCTTAGGATGATTTTGTCACCTTGTTTTTGTAAAGGAAAGATAGTTACCGAAAACACCATCATCAAAGCTAACGTAACAATAAACAACTTTTTCACCACAAACACCTCCTGTAATTTGGTTTTTTCCAATCTCAAAGAATCAGAATGCTTGTTATCATCTTCGACAAATAATGAATCTTTTTTTACCGTTTATAAATCACCTCCCTCGTTTAAACTCGTTATTACCTTCTATAATGCTCCTTCATTCCCTTGTTAAATGGAAGATCGAATATTTCATCCCACAATTTAGGAATATCATCGTAATTTTTGGTTCTTGGGTCTCTTACCAACACTTCTTCTAAGATATTTCTATCTCCTGTTATAAAGGATTCTAACGCCATTTCCATTCTTGTAATTCTAGGAATTATATAGTAATTTTTAATCTTTTCTGGTAAATCTGGTTCTATCTTTTCAGGGAACATTCCATTTTTGTTAACTTTTAGAGGTACTTCTACAACTACATCGTCAGGAATATTTTTTATCGTTCCATTATTCAAAACATTCAGGAATAATCTTGCTTCAACATCATTAGTTAAAGCGTTTATAAAAGGTATCTGTTGTTCGCCACTCATTTTTTCTTTTGGGAACTCTTCAGACCAGGTTTCTGTTATTTTGATGCTCGGATCTTTCGAGACTTGAATTATCATTCTTTTTATTTGACGTAATTCTTCATAAAACTTCGGTCTTTCAACTTCGTTGTCTATCCCTCCGAACTTTCCATACCATTTCTTTTTTGCTTGTAAACTATGATGATGTTTCCAAGTACTGTTTCTAGTTGTGTCTCCTATGGGTAACAATCCATAGAATTTGTACATATCGATAACTGCCGGAGCTAAATGGGTATCCCACGGGTCTTTTGGTTCCCAATTGTTTGATTCTTCTTCTATCCATTTGTCTAAGATTTGGTAACCATCTTCGCCCTTGTATAGAAATCGGTTTAACCATATTCCATGGTTTACACCAGCTACCTGCCAATCAGTTTCTTTTTCTTCTAATCCTAAAGTTTTTAGAACTTCTTGGACACCTACAACCCCATGACAAAAACCTATTACTTTCACGTTGGTCAGTCTTTTAATCAATTGTGTAATTTCAAAAACGGGGTTAGCGGTTTGCATAAGCCATGCATTCGGACATATTTTTTCAATTGATTTGGCTATATCTAAGGATAATTTCAGATGATTGTAGTTTGTGAACGTATAATAATCCGATACCATGTTGAACTCTTGACTATCTATTCCTCTGTAGTAACCATATTTTTCTCCAACATCTCTCATGATTTCGTAACTTACATAACCATCTTCATGACCTGGTGCTCTGTATAATGCCGTGTTTATGACAAAGTCTGCATCTTTTAATGATTCTTCACGGTTGGTAGTTTTCTCAAATTTAAGATTTCCACCTATTTCTTCTGTGTATCTTTTAGCGAGGTTATCTACTGCATTTAATCGCTCTTCGTCGATGTCCATGAAAGAGATTAAACTTCCATTTAATTCCTTTGTTTTTGCTAAATCCCCTACTAACTTCATTGTGTATCTGACACTACCTGCTCCTATAAAAGAAATTTTAACTGGCATGTTTTTTAGCTCCTTTAATTAATTCATTCTAAAATCGAATTTATTCATATCCATTTTAAATCAAAATAAACAAAAAGTCAACCTTGATTTTACTTGATTATGGTCAATGTAATCCAATTAAATCCAAATATCTTTGATTAAGTCGATTTTTCTCATTTTTTCTAAAGATTTGAAAAGTAGAGTATAATTAAAAATAAGAGGTGATCGATATGAGATTTTTAATCTCGTTGGTTGCGGCTTATCTTATCGGTTCGATACCATGGAGTTTCATTTTTGCGAAAATTTTTTCTGGAAAGGATATTAGAAAAGAAGGAACTAAAAATGTCGGCACAACTAACGCTTGGAAAATAGCCGGACCCGTAGCAGGTGTATTATCTTTTACAGGAGATTCAACCAAAGGGGTTTTAGCTATTTTAATCGGTTTTTTGCTTGGTATAGGTAAGAGTTGGTGGCCATTACTTGCTTTAGTAGCAATAATAGGTCATTCTTGGTCTATTTGGCTAAAGGGTAAAGGTGGTGTTGGGGTAGCAGCAGCTGTGGGGTCTTTTGTTGTTTTGTTCCCGTTAGAGTCTGCCGCCTTTGGTATATTAGCTGGAACGTTATGGCTTACTTTTGGTAAGGGGATAATGTTCGTTTTGTCATTTTTGTGGCCCTTTGTTATTTTGATAGGATATTTGAGAGGTACTATGGATTTATTGGGCACTGTTTTGACTATTATTTTGGTATCTTGGCTTTTTGTTAAAGGTTGGGAGAATTTGAAAAGTGCTTTCCAAGAGGTAAAAGAACCTTTAAAAGATAATTTTGTTAGAAGAAAGATCTGGCGTTATATGGGCCTTTTGTTCCCAGCGCTTGCTTACCCACTTTGGGGTCCTGTAGTTTTTAGATATATTGTTGTAATTGCTGGTTTAATTGCTTTTTCTCTCGAATTAATAAGAAAATACTCAAAAAGTATAAATGAGTTTTTGAAGAAAATTTTTAAACCTGTTGGAAAAAGCGAAGAGGCTCATAAAATTTCCGGAACAAGTTATTTTCTTATGGGTTCAGCTATTACGGGATTGTTCCCCGTTCCATACTCTTTGATCTCTATTGTGATGTTAGCACTGGGAGATTCCTGGGCTGTATTGGTCGGAAAAAAGTGGGGTAAACATCAATGGTTGAAAGGGAAGTCGGTGGAAGGAAGTTTAGCGTGTTTTTTCATTTCTTTTGCATCAGGAGCTGTTTACATGAATTTGATCGGTTTACCAATTAGTTATGTGAGCTTGATTGTGGGCGCTCTTTCGGCAACTGTGGTGGAGGGGTTTGGTAATTTATTAAACGATAATTTGACGATAGCTCCAATAGCAGCTTTTTTCATGTGGCTCGTCAACGATTAAAAAGTTATTTTTTTCATAAAACTTTAATTTGAAAGTCAGAAAATTAGTTGTGATAGAATATTAATTATGGTGGTGAATAATTATGAAGATCCTTGTCGTTGAGGATGAAGAAAAACTTGCTAATATAATAAAAAGGGGACTTACGGAAGAAGGATACTGTATCGACGTTGTTTACGATGGAGAAGAAGCAGAAAACTATGCAAAATATTCTTCATACGATTTGATAATTTTAGATATAATGCTACCAAAAAAAGATGGGATAACCGTTTGTCAAAATTTAAGGAAAGAAAATATCAATACTCCAATATTGATGCTAACTGCAAAAGATAGTGTGGGAGACAGAGTTAAGGGTTTAGATTCCGGAGCAGACGATTATTTGGTAAAACCTTTTGATTTCGATGAATTATTTGCAAGGGTTAGATCTTTGCTAAGAAGAGAAAGTTTTACCCGCAACCCAATTCTTAAAGTAGGAGATTTAACTTTAAACACCTTAACAAGAGAGGTTTGGATGGGGGAGAAAAAATTGAAATTAACCCCGAAGGAATACAATATCTTGGAGTATTTTATGAGAAACCCAAAAATAGTAGTTACCAGAACTATTCTTGAGGAGAAAATGTGGGATATCGACTTTGAAGGGAATTCAAATGTTATAGATGTATATATAAGAAGATTGAGAAAGAAAATTGGAGATAAAGAAGGTAAAATTTTAGAAACTGTTAGAGGAGCTGGTTATAGGTTAACGGTATCTTAAGTTTTTTTAAGAGCATAAAATTCAAACTGACCGTTTGGTACTTACTAATAATGGCCATTTTGCTTTTAGTATTTGGGCTAAGCTCTTATTATGCTTTAAGCTACAGCCTATATGATAATATTGATAATTTTTTGTTGACAAGAATGGGTGATTTTAAAGGAGTATTAGAAAAAACAGAAAATGTTGAAGATATTGAAAATATAAAAGCGTTGCCAAACGAAATGATTTACATTTATAGTGATGATGCTAGTTTATTAAGGTTTTATGGCTATCTTATAAAAATACCAGACATTCAGGGGAAGGTACAAAAAGCCAATGCAGGCGAAACATTTTTCTTCAATTTAACCACCGACTTCAATTGGAACACTAGATTTTATGTTTCAACTGCAAAGCTAAAAGAAAATTCGAATGTTGTCATAATCATTGGAAGATTTACTAATGAGATAGAGAATGTTTTGGCTCGTTTGAAAATGATTTTGATATCAACTGGTGTTTTGGTAATGATCCTGGCTGGGATAGGGGGATTTTTTTATGCCGATAGTTCTCTTAAACCTGTTGAAAAAATTATAGATACGGCAAAAAATATCGAAGAAAATAATTTAAATGAAAGGATAAAAGTAAAAACGCAAGATGAGTTAGGAAGGCTAGCTTCCACGTTGAATCAAATGATTTCGAGACTTGAAAAAGCTTTTGAGCAACAGAAGCAATTCACCGCAGATGTTTCTCACGATTTAAGAACCCCACTTTCGATAATACAAGCGGAAAGTAGTTTATCTTTGAAAAAAGACAGGTCGATAGAGGAGTATAAAAAATCTTTAGAGTTGATCTTAGAAGAAACTTCTTATATGTCAGAAATTATAGATAAATTGCTATTTTTAGCCAGGAGTGATAACAAAACTCAATTTTACAATTTTACCAAAACTAATTTGAAATCTTTGTTGGGAGAAGTAATAAAAAAAGTTAGTCCTTTGTACCACAACAAAGGTTTAGCATTAGAAGTTGCAAAGTTGGAAGAGCTATATATCAGGGCAGATAAAGATAAATTAAAAGAAGCTATTATAAATATTTTAGATAATTCTTTAAAGTATACGGATGAAGGAAAAGTTACTATTTCTTCTGTTAAAAGAGGTAATTTTGCTAAAATATCTATAGAAGACACTGGTAGAGGTATTCCTAAAGAAGATTTAAATAGAATATTCGATCGTTTCTATAGGGGAGATAAAGCAAGGACAAGCAGTGAAAAAAGTACTGGATTAGGACTGGCAATTGTTAAAGAGATCGTTAATGCTCATGATGGAAGAATAGAGGTGAAGAGTGAAGTTGGAAAAGGAACTGTGTTTTCATTGTTCTTGCCTATTGAAAAATAAGGGCCAAAAGGCCCTTATTAACTCCTTGCAAGATAAGTTGTGTGCAACAATTCATGAGATTTCTCGCTTAATGGTTCTTCTAGAAATTCTTTGTATAAAGTTTTGATAGCGGGGTTTTCATGAGATTTTCTTATTGGCAGGGATCTGTCAACTTCGTATATCGCTTGCATCCTTTTTAGAAGTATTTCATTGTTTGTTGGGATAGGTTGTCCACCTCCACCAATACACCCACCTGGACATGCCATGAATTCCACAAATTGCAATTCTTTTTCACCGTTTTTGATCATTTCTAAAACCTTTCGGGCATTCCCTAAACCATTCACGATAGCTACTTTTAAATTTATTCCATCAATTTCTACGGTAGCTTCCTTTATTCCTTCAATGCCTCTAACGGCTTCAAAGTCCAATTTTTCTAATTCCTTACCGGTTATTACTTCGTAAGCAGTTCTCAAAGCGGCTTCCATAACACCACCCGTTGCCCCAAAAATTGCACCGGCACCAGAAGAGATACCTAAAGGTTCATCATACTCCTCCTGTGGAACGTTCAGCAAATCTATACCAGCAAGTTTAAACATTTTTGCCAATTCACGGGTAGTTAATACATAATCGACATCACCCTTCATCTCTGGTCTAACCCGTTCAAATTTCTTGGCGGTACATGGCATGACAGAAACGACAACCATATCTTCTTTTGAAATTCCTAATTTGTTTGCATAATATGTCTTAGCAATAGCTCCAAACATCTGTTGAGGAGATTTACACGATGAAAGGTTATCAATAAACTCGGGATAATTATGTTCTAAGAATTTAACCCATCCTGGACTACAAGATGTGAATAAAGGAAGCTTTCCATTATTTTTGAATCTTTCAATGAATTCATTTGCTTCTTCCATTATCGTTAAGTCAGCAGCAAAGTTAGTATCGAAGACTTTATCAAATCCTAACAATCTTAAGCCCGCAACCATTTGTTTTGTTGCGATTTTTCCTGGTTCCGCTCCGAATTCTTCAGCTATTGCAACTCTAACGGCAGGAGCCGTTTGCACGATTACATATTTACTTTCGTCAGAGAGAGCAGCCCATACTTGATCCATTTGGTAGACCTCGTGTAATGCTCCTGTGGGGCATTCTAAAATACATTGCCCACAATTTGTACAATCTACGTTCCCCATACCTTTGTCCATGAAAGTTGTCACGTATGTATCTGGCCCTCTATTTGCAATCGTTAATATGTTAACCGACTGGACTTCTGAGCATTTTCTGACGCACCGGTTACAAACGATACATTTTTGTGGTTCTCTCACAATTGAATAACTGCTTCTATCTTCTGGTAGACCAATAGATATTGGAGGGACCCTTATTTCAGTTACACCTATTTCTTCGGCAACCTCTTTTATCTCACAACTGCCGGATTTTGAACATGTAAGACAATTTAAATTGCAATTTATTCCATGAGAAGCTATTATCAATTCCATGATAGTTTTTCTTGTCTTTCTTACTCTTTGAGAATGAGTAAAAATTTCCATACCATCGGTTATTTTTGTTACACAAGCTGGTTTTAAGGTTCTTTCCCCCTTTATTTCAACTGAGCAAAGTCTACAACTTCCAAAAGGTTCAAGTTTTTCAGAGTAACAAAGTGTAGGTATTTTTATGTGAGCTTTCTTTGTGGCGTCTAAAATACTAATTTCCTGATCGAATTCATATTCTCTGTTATTTATCTTTACTTTCATACTTCCACCTTCTTTGTGTAAAATTTCTCAAATATGGAGAGAATAAGGTTCAAAGAAGATTCTCCAAATCCACAACGTGCTGCAGAGCTTACCGCGTACTGTATATCAGAGATTATTTCTATTTCGTGTGAAGTTGGATATCCTCTTTTATATATATCCGATACGATTTTGTTTATGTTCTTATTTCCTTCTCTACATGGGAAACACGTTCCACATGTTTCGTCTCGGAAAAAGTCGGAGACATTTTTAACGATTTCTAAATGATTTCTTTGTGAAGAAACTACTATCATTCCGCCAGATCCGATGTTACTCCCCATTTTTTGAAGATTTTCATAGGTGTAAGGTACATCTAATTCCTCTTCAGTTAATGCTTCGGTGGAAATTCCACCTGGTATAACAAAGCCGATTTTTTCCCCTTTAACCCCTCCTGCCAATTCTTGTACAATATCTTTAACTGTTAACTTTCCAAATTCTACTTCGTAAACGCCTGGTTTGTTGACATCACCACTGATAGAGACTAATTTTGTTCCTCTGCTTTTTTCTGTTCCCATTTGTGAATAAGGGTTGTTATCGTAACTCATTATTTCTGCTGCCGCAGCTAATGTTTCAACGTTATTGACAACTGTTGGTTTACCATACAATCCCTCAAAAACTGGTAAAGGAGGTTTTATACGAGATTTTCCTCTGTCTCCTTCAATGGAATTGATTAAAGATGTCTCATCTCCACAAACGTAGGCGCCTGCACCTCTCACTAACTTCAAATCAAACAAGAAATCCGAGTTTAGAATATTTTCTCCCAATATATTTTTTTCATAAAGTTTTTCGATCGCTTTCTTAACGATTTTTATTGCCTCTACATATTCACCTCTAATGTAGATGTAACCATATTTAGATCCAGTGGCATAACCGCTGATTATTATGCCTTCCAAAACTTTAAAAGGTAGATTTTCCATCAAAAATCTGTCTTTGAAAGTTCCGGGTTCTCCTTCATCCGCATTACATATGATAAATTTGGTGTCATTTTCAATTGAAAACACCGTTTCCCATTTTATACCTGTAGGGAATCCGGCTCCGCCTCTTCCTCTTAAACCACTTTCTTTTATTTTGTTGATAACTTGTTGGGGCTGCATCTTCAAAGCATTTTTTAAGCCGAGAAAGTCGTATTCTTCCAAATTTTTGCCTAAGTCTTTTTTTAGAAAGATTCTTTCCATTATTTCCCCCTCCTATTCCAGTGAATCGAGTATTTGAATCGCCTTGGTAACAGTTAGATGAGTGTAATAAGTATCGTTAACCATCATAACAGGGCCTTCATCACAATGCCCCAAACATTCAACTACCTCTAGGGTGAATTTTTTGTCTTTTGTGGTTTCATTTTCTTCAACTTTGAGATAATCTTTCAAGGCTTTAACTAAGGTTGTGGACTCGTTTAATCTACATGAGACACTGTCACATACACGTACGATGTATTTCCCCGTTGGTTCAAGATGGAACATAGAATAAAAACTGATCACCCCGTACAACTGAGCTTTTGGGATGTCTCTTTTTTGCGAGATTCTCAAGATATCCTCTTCGGAGATGAATCCATACGTTTCTTGAATATCGTGAAGTTCTTCCAAGAGTTCTTTTTCATAATACTTTTCCATTCCATCGCCTCCTTCTAATTTTGAAATACAAAAACTTTGATGCATTTATTAGCAAAATCTAGATTGTTAATATTTTCACTAAATTTGAGCAATTTTTAACATATTTATGTGAAAAAAAGCGCTAAAATAATACTATATACGTTGTTAAAAAGCTTTTTAGCGCCCCTTTCGCCCTAAGTTATTTTTTGGTTCTTGATTTGGAAATCAAATATGCCCCAATTCCGATCAATAATATACTTATCACGATTTTGATAAAATTTCTAAAGAAGAATGTCGAAGGAGTTATTATACTTACCAAAATAATTAGCCCAATTACGATAAATAGTAATGCAAACAAACCTATAACGACTTTTCTGTCTTCGTCTTCTAGATTATGTGAAATATGGCGAGGCTCGTTTTCGGATGTTTCTTCAAAATTATCAGAATAATGATTTTCTTGAGGTTCGGGAGGGATTATAAAAATTGCGATTATATACAAAATAACCCCGAATCCCCAAACTAGGCTTAATACAATCCATAGCAGTCGTATGATGACAGGGTCTATTTGAAAATACTCACCTACGCCTCCACAAACACCAGCCAAAATTTTGTTTTCTCTGGAACGATAAAGTTTTCTCAATTCTTTCCCCTCCAGCTATGAGTTATTATACTATACTAGTTTTGTTTTTCAAAAGCCAATTAATAGCTTTGGTACCAAATCTGAGTTGAAGAGAGTCAATTACACCCAAATAATTAAAATTATTAATAAAATGCTCAAGAGTTATTAAATTTTTTTGCATATCGGATAAGGTGATCTTTTGGCATTCAAAAGCTTTTAATAATTCTCCCATATCAAGTATTTTATATTGTAAGTCGTTAAAAATTAGAAGATCTAATTCTTGATCTTGAAATTCAATATTGTCACTGCTGAGATTGTATTTACCAAAATCTATATAAACGAGATATTTAGACATTTCACCTTTCTCATCATGATAATAAGTTAGCATCACGTTGTCACTTGGGCATAGTATGCGTTTAATGAAATCAACTGAGTTATGAGAAGATAAAATCTTCCATTTTCTTTTTATTCCGTACAGATTATTTTCAAATATCTTTATTTCATCTACTTGAATTTTCTCGTCAACGGCATGAGTTTTTATTTCTTCAATTTTGTTATTTAAATCAAATTTATAGTATTTTATAACTACCACCTCGAATGTGTGGAAGAAAGGCTTAGCTTAATTCATGAATTAATAAGCCACTTCTCAATTTTGGTTCAAACCAAGTGGATTTAGGCGGCATTATCTTGTTCATCTCTGCAACTTTTAAGAGTTGGTCTATTTGGGTGGGATACATAGAAAATCCAACTTTCCAATCTTTTTTGTCTACCCACTTTTCGATTTCTTTTACGCCTCTAATACCACCCAGAAAATATATGCTTGGATCGGTTCTTGGATCTTTTATGGAAAGTATGGGATCTAATAAGTATTTTTGCAATATTTGTACATCGAGGTTTTCAACAGGATCTTCACTTTCTTCACCTTTAAATGTGAGTTTGTACCATTTTTTTTGAAGATACATACCAAAAGAGTGAGGGGAATCAGGAGAATAAGGTGAAAAGGGAGCTTCTTCTACTTCAAAATAGGAACTGATCTTTTTCAAAAATTCTTCTTCGTTTAAACCGTTTAGATCTTTAACTATTCTATTGTACGGGAGTACCCTGAGTTCGTTGTGGGGGAAAATAGCGGCCATAAAATAATTGTAGGGTTTATCCAAAGAGTAATTTGTGCCTTTTTCTTTCATTATTTTTTGAACTCTGGAAGCGGCAGCAGCTCTATGGTGCCCATCTACAATGTAAAAATATTCGATACTATTGAAAGCTTTTTCGATTTGTTCCCTTTCGTCTTCTTCTTGGATTTTGATGAGTTCATGTTTCACATTGTTTTCATCGCAAAAGGAATAAAGAATTTCCTTGTTTTTTATAAGTTTGTCAATGATTGCTTTTAAATCTTCTTGGGCTTTGTAGGTTAAGAAAACAGGTCCAGTTTGTGCATTTAGATTTAATATGTGATTTGTCCTATCGTTTTCTTTGTCTCTTCTTGTTAATTCATGTTTTTTTATAATACCTCTGTCGTACTCATCCACACTCACAACAGCAAAAAAACCTGTTTGAGAAACCTCTTGCCAAGTTTCACGATAAATATAAAAAGATGGTTCAGCATCTTTGATTAATACGCCGTTTTTGATAAAGGATTCAAGATTTTCTTTGGCCTTTTTGTAAATAGCTTCCTTAGAATCTTCTTCAACCTCTACTTCGGACCTTGTTACCCTCAAAAAAGAATTGGGGTTTCTAGAAATTATTTCCCTAATTTCATCCTCCTCAAGTACGTCGTAGGGTGGGCAAGAAAAACACTGTTCTATCCCTTTATAAGGTCTTAAAGCTTGAAAGGGCTTTACTGTAGCCAACTCTATCTCCTCCTGTCTTTAATTAATTGATGAAAATATTGATCTTGAACTTCAAACATCTTTTTGGCATCTTCTTCAGAGTTTTCATGATCGTAGCCAACGATATGTAGTAAGCCATGAATAAGTATATAATAGAATTCTTCTTCAAAGGAATTGCCAAAATCAGGCGCTTGTTTTTCTATACTTTCAACAGAAATGACAATATCTCCAATAACAGGTTCATTTAAACCATAAGAAAAGGATAAAACATCCGTGGGTGTACTTTTTCCTCTATATTTATTGAATTCGCTTATACTCTTATCGTCGGTGATTAATATGTTTAATTCAAAATTTCCTTGGCCAATTTCGTTTAGAAGAAGCTTTTTGGCGATATCTTTGATTTTTTTAGTGTCTATCTCTCTTAAATCTTGTTGGTTTATAACATTTATTTTCAAAGACGTTCTTCCTCTACTCTCTAAGTTCTTTTGCCTCAACTTTGGGATAAGATACCCTTTTATGGTTCATTTCCATTATGGTTCTAATAATACGGCCTTTTATCTTTCTGATTTCTCTAAGTGTTAATCCACAATCATCTAACTGTCCTTCAAAAAAAAGAGAATTTATCAAATTATCAAGTTTTTCATTAAGATCCACAGCGTTTAACTCTTGCATACTTCTTACCATGGCTTCGGTTACATCACATATCATTAGTATGGCAGCTTCCTTAAATTGAGGAATGGGTCCGGGATATCTGAACATGTTGGTATCTTTTATCCCTGTTTGATTATAATATTCGCTGTAAAAGAATTGCTTAACCCTTGTACCATGATGCTGTGCTATCATATCCTCTATTAGTATGGGTAAACGGTGTTTTTTTGCCAATTCGATACCATAGGTAACATGGTTGTTTAATATCAAAGAGCTTAATTTAGCACTTATATCGGAATGAGGGTTTTTATTCTTTTGGTTTTCTGAGAAAAACTGAGGCCTCCATACCTTCCCTATATCGTGGAAGTACGAACCTACTCTAGCTAACACCGTATTTCCATTGATAATTTCAGCGGAACTTTCCGCTAAGTTAGATATGATCATGCTGTGATAGTACGTTCCCGGTGCTTTCAAAGAAAGATTTTTTAGCAAAGGATTGCTTAAATTACCCAGTTCCAATAAACCGATCTCTGAATAAACTCTAGTTAAGTATTCAAAAAAGGGTAAGATACCCATAGTTACCAACATGCTTAAAAAATTACTTTCGATTATTATGAGATAGTCCAAAGGAGTATAGTATAAGTTAATAACATAAGCAACGATAATTTGTGTTAAACTAGCCCAAAAAAATGGAAGTATTATCTCTACTCTCCTTTTAATCTTTCTTGATGATAGTGCCACAACTGCTGCCGGTAAAAATAAAAAAATCATGAACTTCAAGTCAAATCCGAATAAAATACCAAAGTAAGCGGAAAATATGAGGCCGGAAATTAAACCGGTAGAGTAATCTATTAGTAAGGTTATTATCAAAGTACTCAATATGGTCGATATTGCAAATATATTCACATATTTATAAACAAAAAGATTCAGTATTATATTGAAAAAGAGCGGCGTTAAAAAGGCCGCCCAGTAATTTTTAGGATGAAGTTCAAACATTTTGTTCCTAGGTAACAGAAATTCTCCGATAAATATCCAAAATACAAGAAAGACTAAGTTAAAACTAAGCTGAAAATTCAACGAAATTCTTTTGAAAGTGAGCCATTCTGTAAATAAAGCTAAAAATATAAAAAGAATCACCCTAATTATAAAACTTTTATTTTTAGAAAAAAATAGTTTCACTTTTTGAAACGGACTTTTACTGGTTATCTTATTACTTTCTGTATTTTTGTTCTTCATACAGCGGAAAACACTTCCTTATTCAGCGTTTTCATAATCTTCGTAGGCTTTTATAATTTCTTTTACTAAAGGATTCCTTACCACATCGTTATTTGATAGTTCAATGAATTTTATCCCAGAAATGCTTCCATTCAACACCTTTCTAACCGATAGTAACCCTGAATCTTTCTTTTTTTCTAAGTCTATTTGGGTTACGTCACCGGTAATGACCGCCTTAGTGTTAAATCCTATCCTTGTTAAAAACATTTTCATTTGTTGATAAGTTGTATTCTGAGCTTCATCTAGAATAATATAAGAATTGTTTAACGTTCTACCTCTCATGTAAGCTAACGGTAGTATTTCTATAATACCTTTTTCTCTGTATGAAATCAGTTTGTCTGTATCCATAAAATCAAGTAGGGCATCATATAACGGCCTTAAATAGGGATCGACTTTTTCATAAAAGTTACCAGGTAAAAAACCTAGTTTTTCTCCTGCTTCAACAGCTGGTCTTGTTAAAATTATCCTTTGAACTTTACCAGATCTTAAATAATCTACCGCCATAGCAACCGCTAGATATGTTTTGCCCGTTCCGGCTGGTCCTATACTAAAAACAATATCATTATTTTTTAAGTAGTCGATGTAATTTGCTTGACCTTCAGTTTTTGCGAATATTTGAGTACCCAAAATGCGAGTATTGATAACTTCTTTCATTGATTTTTTCTTTTCTTCAGTCTTAGAGCCATTCCCGTTGGTTTTATACCTAGAAACCACGTATTGGAATTCATCCCAATCGAGTAAATGACCCTCGTCTAAAATTTCTAAAAGTTCTGTGAATATCTTTGATGTTTTATTAACCGAGTCATCATCCTTTCCTTCGATGAAAATTTTTCTGTTTTTGTAATGTATATCTACGTTCATCTCTTTCTTGATGTACTTTGTTCGGCTATCATATGCCCCAAAAATTTCAATCGGTTCCACATTCTCAGGTATAGAGATAGAATATCTCAGAATAGATTATCCCTCCTCTTGGATTTTTTTACAAATTAAGGTATACTTTTATCACTTACATTATACCACAATTTAAGAAAAATAGGAATAATCGTGAAAATAACTGTTTAAAGGGGTTAAAAGCATGTGGTATCCGGGGCACATAGAAAAAACCAAATCCTTGATAAAAAAGCATTTAAAACTTGTCAACGCGGTAGTAGAAATTCTGGATGCAAGGGCTCCATACGCTAGCAGGGCATATGAAGAGCAACAACTTTTTAGAAACAAAAAAAGAATAATTATTCTGAATAAAAAAGATCTATGTGACATGAAAAAAACTAAGTTATGGGAAAAGTATTATAAAGAGAAAGGTGAGGATGCTTTTTCACTTAGCCTAAATGAATCCAATGTGAAAGACTTTTTTTTAAACCATATTTATCCCATCGTTCCTAAAAAGTTTAATGAAAAGTCGCTTATGATAGTTGGTATACCAAATGTTGGTAAATCTACCTTTATAAACCGTCTAAAAGGGAAAAAATCTGCTGCAGTTGGAAACAAGCCCGGAATAACAAGAGGTTTGCAATGGCTAACTGTATCAAAGGACTTAAAAATTCTTGATACACCAGGTGTGTTATATCCAAAACTTTTTAGCAAGAATCTTGTGAATAAATTAATTCTTATTGGCTCTCTAAAAGCAGAAGATTCAGAATTGGATGAGGCTCTCTTCTATCTTTTTGACTTTTTAAAGCAAGAGTATCCTAATATTTTGAATACAGTTTTAGAAGAATGGGACAACTGTGAAAATGCAGTTGAGTTCATAGAAAAATTTTCTATGAAAAGAAATTTTCTAAAAAAGGGGGGAGTTCCAGATTACGAAAGGGGAAGAAATATCTTTCTAAAAGAAGTGTCAGAAGGGAAATATGGGAGCATAACCTATGAAATACCTTCTGATATTGATTGAAAAAACCGGTGCAAACACCGGCTTTTTAGAATTTTTCTATAATTTTGACATAATCTCCGTTGCTGAGTAAAGCTGCATTGGCTTCGTCGATATCAACGTGGAACTCTAATGCAAATTTTTCACTAACTCTAATCAAAACATCTTGAAAAATAAGTCTTCTTCCTTCTTTGTCACAATATACTGAAACTAAGTCTTTATCTTTAACGCCATAATGTTCAGCATCCCTTGGCAGCATATGTATGTGCCTTTTGGCAATGATTACACCCTTCTTTAACTGTATTTCACCAACAGGTCCTTTTATTGTAATACCAGGGGTTCCCTCTATATCTCCTGAGTCTCTAACAGGAGGGGTTACTCCCAATTTAAAAGAATCGGTTCTAGAAATTTCCACTTGTGACTCTTTTCTTACAGGGCCTAATATTCTCACTTTTTGGAAAGTTCCCTTTGGCCCTATTAATTCTACACATTCTTCAGATGCATATTGTCCCGGCTGTCCTAATGGTCTTAAGGGAGTTAATTCATAACCTTCACCAAACAACTTTTCCAAATCTTTTTGTGATAAATGTACATGCCTATTTGATACCCCAACAACTACTCCTGGCTCTTTCAATTGCAACTTTTTACACCTCCATAAATGATGAAATCCTACTCTCTTTAGAAGCTCGAAAACTCTATAGGCAGCGACCTTCTCCCCACAGCCAGCCCACAATTGGCCCTTATGAAATCTTCCTATTTCATCGATTTTCTTACTACATATCTTAGCCCTTTAGGTTTTGATATTTCAGCTACTAAAGGACCTCTTTTTATAGAAAGCCATCCCGCTCCGGGAAGGGCTAAATCATTTCCCTTATCAATCTTTACAATTCCTCTTTCAAACTCTATTTGATCAAAATCAAAATTATCATCGTAAGGAGGGAAGAGGACCTCTCTATTGTGAAGTAAATCATTGACTCTTTCTTCTTTTGCTCTATGAGCAGATATCTCTTCTGGAAGAAAAACAGTTATTATAGGGGGTAAATTGTTAACACCATTCTTTAAAACTTTCAACCAGAACAATCCACTGATAAAAAGAACATTTTTTTCATTCACAGTGAAAGTTTTAATCTTAATTTTTTTAGAAGGAATCATCTTAACTTGAGTATAAATATCAAAAAAATCACACAACCTGTCTTGCGTGAAAATGCCGGGAGTATCGAATAATTGAATATCTGTGTTAGGTACTTTTGCTTTTAATACCTTCAAAGTAGTTCCAGAATATGCACTTACGGTTATTTCTCCTTTAACAACACTGTTTAAAAAAGAAGATTTACCTACATTGGTTACACCTACTACCAAAGCCTTTTCTTTCTCTGTTTGCAAAAGCAATCGTTTTGTTTTTTCTATTCCCATACCTGTTTTAACGCTGACCATTCTCACATGATCACCCGGAATATTTATACCCATCTCTTTGATTCTCAAGAGCAACCAATCTTTTAATTTTTCGTAGGGTGTACTTTTCGGTAAAAGATCGATTTTATTAACGATTAAAAAAATATTCTTCCCTTTTATTTTTTCAGCAATCTCTTTTATAAAAGTGCCTTCGAAATCTATTACATCTACCACCCACAAAACCGTTTCGAAATCTCTTAAAATTTTGTCAATCTCACGGGAAAAATCGGAATTTATTGTTATAGGTAATAAATAATTATAATGCTTTAATTTAAAGCATCTTTGGCAAACTACAGATTCGTTATTTTCTATTTTTTCTTTTAGAACATTCTCAGGTATATACCCTGGTTTTTTAGGGTCTTCTGTTTGTATCTCTACACCGCAGCCTTCACATTTCATAATAATTATTTACTCCATTAAAAAATTTTTGAAAGGAACAAAATCCGCACTTATTTTCCCATAAAATAGTTTCTACCATTTGAACCTATGTTAAAAAAACCCGAATACTTAGATATTTCTAGGTATTCGGGCCAAAGGTTTTTGTCCCTCAATCTACTTCTTTTTTTAGAGTTTCAGGTAGAAAGATAAAGTTTAATATTCCTGTCAGCAAGAAAAGGATTGCAATCCCCATTAATCCTATATTTATGTTACCTCTTTCAAGAAAATATGAAGTATAAAAGGGTGCGATGAAACCTGAGAACCTCGTTAAGGCACCTGAAACACCGTTAGCTGTTCCTCTCATAGTTGTTGGATAAAGTTCAGGAGTATATGCATATGTTAAACCCCACTCACCCATGCAAAAAATAGAAACAACCAGACTAAAAATCAACACTAATATATTTGAAGAAACGCTGGCGAATATAACCGAAGAAATTGCTGTTCCTAAAGCAAACAATAAAACACTTTTTCTTCTTCCAATCTTCTCAATAAGATAGGCTGCTAATAAATAACCTGGTAACTGCGCTAAAAACATGTAAAAAGTGTACCAATCTGTTAAAACAACATCCACACCTTTCTGAGCTAAAATCCCTTTAACCCAAACGAAAATACCGTAATATCCAAAACTCATAGTAAACCATAAGAGAAGAATATTTAGGCTTCTAACTAAATAACCTTTTTTAAAAAGTGCATTAATAGTTACTTTTTCTTTCTTCGGTACTATAATTTTTTCTTTAATATTGTAATTAAAAAGTTTTTCAAACTCCTCTTTTTTCTCTCTTATTAGCAAATACTTTGGAGATTCTGGAACAGTAAATAAAAGCAAAAAGGGAATAAACCCAGCTCCTAAAAATATATAATCCAACCTCCAAGTAAAATTTCTAGCGATGAACATATGGACTATGGCTATAAATATGCTTCCAATTGCCCAACTGCTTTCTAGATAAACTAAGTATTTGCCCCTAATTGAAACATTCAAAAATTCGGTTAAATATGCGTTTAAAACAGGCATAGAACCACCAAAACCAATTCCAGATAAAATCCTAAAAATAATGAAAAGAGTTGGAGAACCTATAAAACCACTAAGAACACTGAAAAAACTTCCGATAAACAACAGAAACATTGCAGACTTCTTTCTGCCAAAGTAATCCGAGATAATTCCAGCACTCAATGTACCTATAAACATGCCTATAAAAGTGGAACTAGCGATCGTCGAGGCAAAAATGTTGGATAAGTTCCATTCTTGTGCAAGTAGCGGAAGAGTGAACGAAGTTATCATTACATATGCAGCTACAACAGCCCATCCCAAAGAAGTAATAAATAATAAATAATTTCTTTGAGATTGTGAAACTACTTTTTCTATCAAAGAATCAAACGTCATAACGAAGCCTCCTACTATGTTTTGTGTATACTGCCTTTAAAAACTTCAAAACCTATCTGTATATACAGTATATATCAAAATAAATTATACCATCCTCAAATTTACTTGTCAACCAAAAAATTTTGTGATATAATAAATTTGCTGATTGGGGGATCGTCTAATGGCAGGACAGCGGACTCTGACTCCGTTAGTGGAGGTTCGAATCCTCCTCCCCCAGCCAATACAATTTAAGGATCCTTTAAAAGGGTCCTTTTTCTTTTTTAACAAATAGAGCTTTCGCTTGAAATAAAGAGTATTTGAAGAATACGAAGAACTTATAGATGAAAAAATAATTTGATTTAAATGAAACGTTTGCTTGTTAAAATTTTAACAAATTAAAGTTATAATATGTCTGAGAAGATAAAAAAGGTACTTGAAAGATCAAGATTTGAAATTTGTTTTTGCAATATTGTGAAATATATAACAAAACTTATAAAAGGGGTGATTACCGTGAGTATGAAAGATAGTTTTCAAAAAGCAATGGACTGGATGAAGGAGTTTTCAAAGACAAACCCAGAGCAAATGGGGAGTTTCCAAAACATGATGGAGGCAATCGAAAAAGAAGAAGGTGCAGCGCTTGATAAAAAGACTAAAGAGTTAATAGCTGTTGCACTTTCTATAGCCAGAGACTGTGAATGGTGTATCGCGTGTCATGTAAAATTTGCGTTAGAAGCAGGTGCCACAGAAGAGGAAATTCTGGAAGCTGCGTGGGTTGCAGTGTTAATGGGTGGAGGTCCGGCTTTAATGCATGCAGGTTTGGTTTTGGAAGCTTTAAAAGATCTAAAATAACTAAAATAATAGTCAATTTTTTTCAAAGGGGAGAAAATCTCCCCTTTTTTGTTATAATGTTAAAAGATAAATAGAGATAATGGAATAAATTTTCATTATTCTTTCAGCTGAGCTTAAGGTTCTAAGGTACCGCAGATTTATTCCTTAAAAGGGCAGTTATGTAATAAAAGATAAAAAGATTTTTATCCTTCTGGGTGAGAAATGGGATGAAGAGAGAGAAATTGTTTTATCCTTCTGGGTGAGAAATGGGATGAAGAGAGAGAAATTGTTTTATCCTTCTGGGTAGGAAACAGGGTGAAGAGAAAGAAACTGTTTTATCCTTTGGGGTGGGGAGCGGGGGAAGGGCGCTATATATAATGTTTTAGGGATTCAAAAAGTAGAACATTAAATTAAAAGGAGGAAATTCTAATGTACGATGTTGTTGTTATTGGATCAGGACCAGGTGGTTATGTGGCGGCAATAAGGTTATCACAATTAGGAAAAAAAGTTGCCGTTATTGAAAAAGAAAATCTTGGTGGAACTTGTACCAACAAAGGTTGCATACCCACAAAAGCAATGTTAACCTCTTCACATCTTTACGAAGAGATTTTAAAAAAATCGAACAAATTAGGCATAAAAGTGGGTGAAGTGACATATGAAATAAGCGAAATAATGAAACATATGAAAAAAGTTGTTCTACAATCTAAAAAAGGTATAGAATATCTATTTAAAAAAAATCATATCGAATTAATACAAGGTACCGCTGAAATAACAGATAAAAATCATATAAAAGTTGGCGATAAAACAATAGAAACGCAAAATATTATTTTAGCTCATGGTTCTGAGCCAGTGGTTTTTTCACCCTTCGATAAAATTGAAGGAATTTGGACAAGTGACGATGTGTTTACAATGGAACATTTGCCAGAATCGATTTTGATAGTTGGTGGAGGGGTTATTGGTGTAGAATTTGCTACATTTTTTGCAAGTTTAGGTAAAAAAGTCTATGTCGTAGAACTACTCGAACATATTCTGCCCAATGAGGATAAAGATGTAGCAGAAGAAGCAAAAAAATCTTTGGTTAGAAAAGGTGTGGAAGTCTTAGAAAAACATAAGGTTCTAGACATTCAAAAGAATGAAGATTCATATGTATCAAAAATCGATTTCAACGGTGAAATCAGAGAAATAATAAGCTCAAAAATTTTACTTGCTGTGGGGAGAAGGCCTGTTATAACTCAAGATGTTAAAAATTTAGGTGTAGAAATAGAAAAAGGTGTTAAGACAGATTCCAAAATGAGAACAAACGTTGAAAATGTATATGCAGTAGGAGATATAAGGGCCCATATTATGTTAGCTCATGTGGCTATGAATGAAGGGATAGTAGCCGCCCACAATATCGCAGGTGAAGCCAAGGAAATAGATTACAGTGCTGTTCCAAACATTATTTTCTCTAATCCAGAAATAGCGACCGTAGGTCTGAAAGAAAAAGAAGTAGATTCTGAAAAAGTTATCGTTTCAAAATTTCCTGTATCTGCTAACGGTAGAGCGAGAACTATGGAAGAAAGAGATGGTTTTGCAAAGATAATAGCTGACAAGGAGAGTAAAAAAATATTAGGTGTAGCTATTGTTTCACCGAACGCCACAGATATGATTGTGGAAGGAGTTTTGGCTGTAAAATATGGGATGAGTGTAGAGCAACTAACGAATAGTATACATCCTCACCCCACTTTGACTGAAAGTCTGCTTGGTGCAGAAGAAAGCGTGGAAGGATTAGCCATACATATTTAGACAAGGTCGTTAATAAAAAAAGTTTCATTTTTCAAAAAGCGTGTTAAGAGGAGGAACTTTTCTTGTGAGTGCATTTTCCAAAGAAATAGCGGATAACTATGATAATTGGTATAAAAGTCCTCTAGGTACATTCGTTGATGAAATTGAGAGAAAGGTTGTTATGGATTTAGCGAAACCACAAAAAAATGAAAAGGTACTTGACTTAGGTTGTGGAACTGGAATTTATAGTTTGTTATTTCTAAATATGGGTTTGAAGGTAACAGGCATCGATCAATCGGATTTTATGTTAGAAAAAGCACGAGAAAAAACAAATGAAATCAATTTTATCAAAGCGGATGCATATAATCTGCCTTTTCCAAATGAAAGTTTTGATTTGGTTGTTTCGGTAACAATGTTCGAATTCTTAGATGATCCCCAAAAAGCTGCATGTGAAGCTTATAGGGTTTTATCTTCGGGGGGAAGATTAATTATTTGTGTGATTGGTGCAAAAAGTACTTGGGCAAAATTGTATAGGGAAAAAGCAAAAACAGAAGATCAATCACCTTACAAAGCAGCTAGGTTTTATACGTTGGAAGAAGTCTTAAATTTTATACCAGAAGTTTCATATACTGATTATCAATTAGCTTTACACTTTGATCCTGACGCGGATCTAAATAATAAGGAACTCCTCTTAAAAAGGGAAATGGAAGGTCAAAGGAAAAAGGAAGATACGGGAGGTTTTATCTGTGTTAGATGGGACAAACAATGAAACAAAAAAAGTATGTGATTTTTCTTGTTCAATGGCACTTTACCCTCTTGGAACAGACGATTACGTGAGAATAATAAGTGATGCAATTATTAAATTGCGAGAGTTAAAAAATATAGAAATTACAGTAGGAAAGATGAATACAGTTGTGAAAGGGAGTAAAGAAGATATATTCAAAGCTATGAACCTTATCACTGATGAAGCACAAAAAAGAGGTTCTTTTGCCTTGAATATAACTATTTCCAATGTTTGTGGCTTGACATAATCAAGGTCATGGAGTTCTATAAAGCTAAAGAAAATTAAAAAAATCCCACCAATTCGGTGGGATTTAGATCATTTTTATTCGGGTTTATTGTTTAGAATTTTTTCAATTTCTTCCATTACGCTGGCTGTAAGTTTTTCTTTTATTTGGGAAGCTTTTACATTTTCTTTTACTTGTTCGGGTCTACTTGCGCCTGTAATTACGGTGCTAACATTAGGATTTTTCAATATCCAGGCAAGAGCAAGCTGGGCCGTTGTTGCATCTAAATCGTTAGCTATTTTTGTCAATTTTCTGACTTTTTCGATATTTTCTTGAGATAATAGCCCGCCTTTTTCGAACTCTTCTCGTAAGTTTTTAAATTTTGCAAGTCTACTGTCTTGAGGAATTCCATCATTGTATTTTCCAGTTAGTACTCCACTGGCCAACGGACTCCATGTGGTTAACCCCAATCCATATTTTTCATAAAGAGGTTTAAATTCTTTCTCAACTTTGTTTCTAACTAACATGTTGTATTGAGGTTGTTCCATTGTGGGAGGAATAAGATTTCTTTTATCCGCTATTAGATAAGCTTCTTCCAATTGCTCTGCACTCCATTCGGAAGTTCCCCAATAAAGAGCTAAACCGTTTCTTATTATATAATCCATTGCGAATACTGTTTCTTCAATGGGGGTTGTAGGATCTGGTCTATGACAAAAAATAAGGTCGACATAATCAACTTGTAACCTTTTTAGAGAGTTCCATGTTCCTTCTAAAAGATGCTTCCTTGATACCCCTCTATCGTTTGGACCTTTTCCACCCCAAAATATTTTTGTAGAAATCACAAGGTCTTCTCTTCTATATTCTTTTATTGCCATTCCCATAAGAGATTCAGAAAGCCCATTAGCGTAGGCTTCTGCGTTGTCAAAAAAGTTAACGCCGTTTTCATAAGCCGTACGTAAACATGATTTAACCCCTTCTGTATCTAGTTGGTTTCCAAAAGTTAGCCAAGATCCAAATGAAATTTCACTTACTTTTATACCAGCTTTACCAAGATTGTTATATTGCATAATCTGCCTCCTTTTTCTTCTTTAATTATACCCTATACTATTATACCATATCTTGTTGTTAATTTTTCATTTCGCATTAGAAAGAAATATTTCTAAAAACTTTTTGTTTGCTTTTCTATGCCTTTTTATATTATAATAATACTCAAGATAATTAAAAATAAAGGGGGAAAATTTCCATGTCATTCAAAAGTATAAGAGGAAGGATAACTTTAATTATCGTTGTAATTTTTGTTTTATTCGGGGCAGCGGTATTTTTCAATATTTTTTCTTTGGTAAGGTCCAACGATGGTTTGGGTAGTTATAGAGATCTTTCTGATGCAACGAATCAAATCTCTGAAATAGAAAACGACTTTTTTGAAGCTGCTTTAGCCTTCAAAGACTATGTGATTAATTACGATGAACAAACAAAAGAAACTTTTACTCAGAATATTGATACAATTCAAACTTTCTTTACAGGTGAAACTACCGATTCAACACTTGTGCAAAACGTAATCACAAAGGTAGAGAGTTATGAAAGTGGGTTTAATCAAATTGTTCAATTGAACGAAGAAAAAAATAGACTCGTAAATCAAGATTTTAAAGATATATCCAATGAATTACGCCAAATTATTACCGACTTTAAAACCTTAGCCCAAGAAAATAATGTTTCAACCCTCGTTTTTTATGCTGATAGTTCACTGAATATATTGGATAATATAGATAATTTATCTTCCATGTATTTTTCATCCAAATCTCTTGGAGATAAAAACAATGTTTTAAATGCTTTTAATGAATTGGATTCCCAACTATTGATCATGCAATATGGACTAACCTCTGACGAACTAACTGAAATGTTCAACCAGACGAAAGACATGGTTGAGCAGTTCAAAAACACCTTCGATCAAATAGTCACAGCGATAGAATCCCAACAACCCATAATCGGGCAGATGGAGCAAGCAAGGGTAGAGATACTGAACCTATTAGAAGAACAAAGAAATAAATTAAAGGTCCAGCAAGACACGTTAGGTCCATCACTCATAGAAGAAAACAACAGGGCTATAACCTTGACAGCCATCTTAACCGTAGTAGCCTTCGTAGTATCGATAATCATGGTCATCTATCTAATAAGGAGTATAACGAAACCACTGTTAGACTTCAAAAACAAGATAAACCAATTCAAAGAAGGAGACTTAACGGTAAACTTTAAAAGTAAAAGCAAAGACGAGATAGGACAGATGGCCAATGCTCTATCAGAAATGAGTAAAGAATTAAGAAGATCCATGGGGTCAATAAGGCAGGCATCAGACAAAGTAGAAAACGCATCAGAAAGTCTAACACGCTCATCACAAGAAAGCAGAAAGAACTCAGAAGAACTCAAAAACCAGATGGACAAGATACAAACAAGTACGGAAGAAACGGCGGGAAACGTAGAAGAAGTAACCTCAGGTGTAGACGAAGTAGCAAGGGCTGCACAAGGTGTATCCCAAGACGCACAAAGACTAAGTGAAGAAGCAGATGAAACAAGTAAAGCTGCAGAAGAAGGAAGCAAAACGATAGAAAGTATAAGTCAAGCGGTGAAAGAAGCGGTAGAAAGGACCAAAGAAAGTCAAAAAGAAGTAGAAACACTTGCAAGCAACGCCAAGAACGTACAAAGTATAGTAGAAACGATAAACTCGATAACGGAACAAACGAACCTGTTAGCACTAAACGCAGCGATAGAAGCTGCAAGGGCAGGGGAAGCAGGAAGAGGATTTGCAGTTGTAGCGGATGAGATAAGGAAGTTAGCGGAAGAATCAAGGAATGCAACGGATGAAATATCAGAAATACTAACCAACATAACGCAAGGAACGAACAAAGTAAACGAATCTACGAACAAGGTAGTAGGAACGATAGGAGAAATAAACGAAAAGATGGTGAATGTACAACAAAGTTTCAACCGGATAAAAGAAAGGATAGAAAGGATGGACCAAGGGATAGAAAACATGACTGCAAGTGCAGAAGAACAAAGTGCAAGTGCGCAAGAGATGAGCACAGCAATGGACAGGGTAGCGAAAGCAGTAACAGAGATAAGTGAACAACTAGAAAGATCAAGGAGTGTAATAGACGAACAAGTAAAACAAGGGGTAGGAATAAACGAAGAAGCGAAAGAGTTGAGTGAGTTAGCCACAGAGTTAAAAGGATTAGTTGGAAGTTTTAAAATATAAAATTTTGCTGGGTTGTGCAAAAAGATTTTTAATTGAACAAAGATTTTGGATTTGGGGATCTTAAGGGGTTTACCCCTTAATGCTAACAAATAAAGTAAAAAGGTGAGAAAGTTGAATATATTAGATTTTAAAGAAGAAGTAAAGAAAAAAATTAAAGAACTAGAAAAACAACTAAGTGATCCAGATATTACTAACGATGTTGAAAAATTAAAAAAATTAGGACAGGAGCATTCTAAACTCTCAGAATTAAATGCGCTATTTGAGAGTTACGAACAAAGTCTAGAAGACATAAAAGCGTTAAAAGAAATGTATGAAAACAACGAAGTCTCTGAAGAAGAATATCAGTCAATGCTTCAAGATTTAGAGGAAAAGCAAGAAAAAACAAGAAAAAAAATCATAGAAGGTTTAGTTTCTCAAGATGAGTATGATGAGAGAAATATCATTATGGAGATAAGAGCTGGTACCGGGGGGGATGAAGCAAGCCTTTTCGCTTCAGAGTTAATGAGAATGTATCTACGGTATGCTGAAAGAAAAAATTGGAAATATGAAGTTCTTGATCTAAACGAAAACGAACTTGGTGGAATTAAAACCGCCATATTAAAAATAAAGGGTCAAGGTGCTTACAGAAGGTTGAAATACGAAAGCGGTGTGCATAGGGTACAAAGGGTACCGCAAACAGAATCTTCTGGAAGGATACACACTTCTACTGCCACAGTTGCGGTGTTACCTGAAGCAACAGATATAGATATTCAAATAAATGAGAATGATCTCAGAATAGATACCTATAGGGCAAGTGGGGCAGGTGGTCAGTACGTTAACAAAACGGATTCTGCGGTTAGAATAACCCATCTACCGACCGGGATCGTTGTGACTTGTCAAAATGAAAGATCCCAGCATCAAAATAAAGAAAAAGCTTTAAATATATTAAGAGCAAAACTTTTTGAGATAAAGTTAGAGGAGCAACAATCTCAACTTATACAAGAGAGAAAATCACAAATAGGTACCGCACAGCGAAGCGAAAAAATCAGAACGTACAATTTTCCGCAAAATAGGGTTACAGATCATAGAATTCACTATACCACTCATAGAATAAATGAAATACTTGATGGAGATTTAGATGAAATAATAGATAAGCTACTAGAAAAAGATCTTAAAGAAAAACTTGAAAGTTTGACCTTATAAATTAAATTATTGATAGAGGTGATTAAATGGTTAAAATAACTTTTCCAGATAATTCTGTTGAGGAATTTAAAGATGGAATTACTCCTGTAGAAATTGCCAAAAGTATATCCCAAGGGCTGTACAGAAAAGCTATAGTTGCAGCAATTAATGGAGAAATAAAAGATTTGAATACCCCTATAGTGCAGGATTCAACTATTAAGTTAATAACTTTGGATGATGAAATAGCCCCAAAAATATACCGACATACGATGGCTCATATAATGGCTCAAGCGGTGGTAAGAATTTTTGGAAAGGGCAGAGTCAAGCTTGCTATAGGTCCGGTTATTGAAAATGGTTTTTATTATGATTTTGATATTGAAGGGTACAACCTTTCAGAGGAAGATTTTCCAAGGATAGAAGAAGAAATGAAAAAGATTATAAAAGAAGATATAAAAATTATTAGAAAAGAAGTAAGTAAAAAAGAGGCTATAGAATTATTCAAAGATCAACCTTACAAACTGGAATTAATTAAGGAACTAGAAGAAGACACTATTTCAGTTTATTTTCAAGGAGATTTCTATGATTTGTGCAGGGGTCCTCATCTTCCCTCTACTGGATATGTTAAATACTTTAAGCTTTTATCCGTATCTGGAGCTTATTGGCGGGGGGACGAAAAGAACAAGATGCTCCAAAGAATATATGGCACCGCTTTTCCCAAAAAGAAACAACTTGACGATTACTTAAACATGATTGAAGAGGCAAAAAGAAGAGACCACAGAAAATTAGGTCCAAAATTGAATTTATTCATGTTACAATCTGAAATGGCTCCTGGTATGCCTTTTTTCCTACCAAATGGTAAGATTGTTCTCAATGAATTGATGTCTTACGCCCGGCAAATTCATAAAAAATATGGATACGTAGAGGTAGAAACCCCTCAAATCATGAATATCAAATTATGGCATCAATCTGGGCATTGGGATCATTACAAAGAAAATATGTTTTTCACTGAGAAAGAAGATATGCCTATGGCGGTCAAACCGATGAATTGCCCTGGGCATATACTGATATATAAAAACAACTTCGTCAGTTACAGAGACTTACCAATAAGAATGTTTGAATTTGGTAAAGTGCATCGCTACGAAAGAAGCGGGGTCTTACACGGCCTTTTTAGAGTCAGAGCTTTCACCCAAGATGACGCGCATATATTTTGCATGCAGTCACAAATGGAGGAAGAAATAATAAAAGTTATACAACTAACAAACGAAATATTTTCAACATTTGGATTTAAATACGAAGCCATCTTAAGTACGATGCCCGAAGATCATATGGGAGATATTGAAAGTTGGGAAAGGGCTACCGATGCTTTAAAAAAGGCACTAGAAAAGACCAACATGGAATATAGAATAGACGAAGGGGAAGGGGCTTTTTATGGCCCTAAAATAGATTTTAACGTTACAGATTCTCTTGGAAGAAAATGGCAATGTACAACTATTCAGCTTGATTTTCAGATGCCAGAAAGGTTTGATATTGTATACGCAGATGAAAACGACGAACAAAAAAGGCCGGTTATGATTCATAGAGCTATATTTGGGTCTTTAGAAAGATTCTTTGGTATTTTAATAGAAAACTTTGCCGGAGAGTTTCCAACTTGGCTTTCTCCTGTTCAAGTATCGATTCTTCCCGTTTCTGAAAAATTCAATGAAGAAGCCAAAAAATTTTCTCGTAGTCTAGAACAAGAAGGTATTAGGGTTTATGTAAATGATTCTGATGCTACTGTGGGATACAAGATAAGAAGCGAACAGATGAAGAAAGTGCCGTATATGATAGTTTTTGGAGAAAAAGAAATGAATTCAGATACTATAAATATAAGAACTCGAAAGGGCGATACCATAGAAAATGTTTCAAAAGAGCGTTTCATTGAGGAAATTAAAAATGAAATAAAGAACAGAAATTTGGACTTAACTTTTTAATTTAATAATACCGATTTATAAATGGCGCCCAAGAACGGGCGCCTTCAATATTTTATGTTTTTAATTGAGATTATTTTTTTCGTCTGAATTTTTGTTTCTTTTCTTTTCTAAAGCCTTTTTTGCTTGATTATAATGATATGAACCCTCGCGTAATAAAACGCTTCCGCAATTTGGGCATCTTTCATCTTGACATGGGACGCCGTGTGTGTGAGGTTTTTTGTAGCCACATTTCACACAAACACAAAAACCTCTGCTACCCATGCCTCCTCCTTCTCTTCGCATAATTAAACCCTCCCAACGGTATTTTTAAAAGTTAAGTTATTCTTTTCTGTTAAGGATCTTTTCGCATTTGTCAATGAAGGTATCAAGAACTTTTGATTCCATCTTAATACCCTCAAGCGCGTATCTCAGATACTCCAATCCCAAAGGTGTAATTGTGTAAACCTTCACAGGTGGACTCTTAGAAGTATCCCAATTTGAAGTTATATATCCACTTCCCTCTAACTCTGAAAGTATCCTGTATATTCTGCCCATCTGACCAATACCTTCGATCGTTTCCACACCCAGTTCATCCAAGTTATTGGCAATTTCATAACCATAAGTTGGGTTTTCGGCAATGATTAAAAGAATAAAATTGGCTAAAAATCTACCCTTTCCTCTCCATCCTTGTCCTCTACCTCTTTGGTAAGCAGACATTCTTTAGACTCCTTGATCATGGAATTTCGATTTCACCGTATAATCTCGATCTTTTAAATTGTTAGAAGAAATTGCTTCAATTATTTCTTTTAAAGTCCCATCTACCCCTCTTATAACCTGAATATTAAGATTTTCAAAAACATTTATCGCCTTCATTCCAATCCCTCTGACTACCATTAATTCTACACCTTTTTCATGCATGTATTGAGGGATCTCTCCTGTTGAATGGTTTTCCAAAGGGTTCTTTTCTATTTCATAGCTGTATTCTTTATTTTCTTTCAAATCCACAAAGGCGAAGTAAGGAGCATGCCCAAAATGTTCACTGATTCTTGAATCTTTACCTATATTTTCTATCAATGGAATAGCTATCTTCATTTTTTCCCTCCTGTAGTTTTAAATATTAGTGTCTTTAGAAACTTTATTTAGCGCCCCTTCGCCCCGCTCCCCGCCCATTAGGATAAAAGGTCGTTACCCTTTGCCCCGCTCCCCGCCCATTAGGATAAAAGGTCATTGCCCTTTGCCCCGCAGCCTGCCCTTCTAAGGAAAGGGTTATAGGTCCATAGCCCAGCAGGTGAAAGGGTTTCACCTTGTTTTTGACTTTTAGTCAATCAAAAATTTTGCAAGATAATTCATCTGCTACTGTTTTTGGACTTTTTAGGGTAATTCGAGCAGCTTTTATTCCGTATTCAATGCTTTTTTCTATATCAGCATCATTGTAAATACCGTAGATAAATCCTGAGGTGAAAGCGTCTCCGGCACCATTAGCATCGATTATTTCGGAATCTTTAACTTTCTCTACAGAAAAGAACTCTGTTTTTTTAAGTAGATTGTTGAAAAAGAGAACCCCCTCTTCTCCGTTTGTTATGATTAAATTAAAAATATTGGGGAATTCTTCAGAAAAAATCTTCTGGATACTTTTATAATCTGAAAAATTCAAGTTTTCTTGCTCAATTAAGGATTTCAATTCTGAAAAGTTGAGAGTTAGATAATCTATTTTTCCAATTATATTTTTTAATTTTTTTACCTTTTGATTTGATACTGCGTTAAAAACTGTGCAAACATCGGTATTTTCAAGTATTTTAAGTGTATATTCTATTACCTGGGGTTCTAAATTTGCTTCAAGAAAGACTATTTTTGAATGGAGTAACGTATCTTTATGTTTTTCTATATAATTTACATTTATCTCTTTAATAATTTCCATGTCTGAAATGGAAACCAACATATCTTTTTTTTGGTCTAAAATTGCAAGGTAAACTCCAGTACGGTAATTATCAGAAATCTTGATAAAATTAGTATTTATCTTTAGGGTATTTAGTTCAGCTAAAATTATTTCACCAAATACATCGTTCCCAACTACGCCAAACAAATTAACAGGCACTTCTAATTTGCATAAATTGTGTGCAACGTTCCTAGATACACCACCAGAGGAATAAAAAATACGTCCAGGGTTTGAAGTCTTTAGAGATAATTTTTGGTAAGAGGATCCTTTAAAATCTATATTTATTCCTCCAATTATTGATACAGACATGCCACTTCTCCTCAAATGTTTTTAGGATTGAACACTTTTCCAAGTTCTTCACAGCTTTTTCGCAAATTTTCCTCTTCTTGAATATCAAGCGGTGTGAATTCGTCTGCTGCTTGTATTAACCATTCTAAAAGGTTAATGTGGCTAGAACATAAGATAGAGGTTATTGGCTTAGTAAGAGAAAATCTTATCGTTGTCTTAACTTCTTCATAACTTTCAGAAGGGATATAAAGAAGGTCCGATATACCTTTTTCTGAATTTACCTTCGTTATCTTTTTTATAAGACTTTGTTTGCTTATTATGCCAGTACCTTTTTCCTTGGCTTTGGAAATTACTTTTCTTCCATAACCAGTGTACCAGTTCATCCAGTCTAAGGGGAAGGTAATCGAATCAAAATCGTAACTTTCTAAAAGTTTTAAGGCTATTCTTTCTTTGTTTGTTGAAAAACCTATGTACTTTACTAAGCCCAAATTTTTAGCAGCAAAGAACCCCTCCAGAGCGCCTTCAGGTCCTAGAATTCTATGAATACCTTCCTGAGTATTTACAATAATTTGAATCAAATCTAAATATTGAAGATTGAATTTAGCTAAGAGTTCCTTTATGTCCTGTTGTATCTCATCACTGCTTTTGGAGTAAGATCTGCCTGCAATAAAAAGTTTATCCCTATACAGATTTATTGGAAAAATGGCCGTCACGTCTTTAGGTTCGAATGTAGGAGAAATTTCAAAAAAGTTTACACCACCTAGAATAAACTTTTCTAAAAACCTTTTAATTTCGTAAGTATCCTCACTTACCAAAAGCTTTTCCAAATCCAAACCTATTATAGAGAGTTCTTCTTGGGTTTTACCCAACATTCTTCTCTCCATTTCTTGTTCCTCCTTTCAATAGTACCCCCTGGAAGGTGATCAATACTTAAAAGAAGATATGAGAAATTGCACATTCAATTATACCATAAAAAATTAATACCATAGAAAATTAGCGTTTAGGGGTAATTAAAGGTAATTAAGTACGATTATAGCCGATTAGAAGGTTGTTTTTCGATTTTGGAATTATACCTCTTACTGGTATAATGTATAGGAATAAAATTTTTCGGCTTATCCAGTATGAGGTTTTTTTCACAAACTATATAAAGTGGAGGGATTGTTGTGAAGAAATTTGTTTCGACTTTTGTTGTTCTTCTAGTAATTTGGCTGTTTTTGACTTCTTTTAACCTTTCTGAATTGATCGTAGGGTTGTTAGTTTCAATTGTTTTAGCAGGAGTCATTTCAGGTCTTGTGGATTATGAATTAGATCTTTCTGTTGTTTACAAACTACCTTTATTTGTGGTTGTATACGTACCTGTTTTTGTGTACAAAATGTTTTTATCAAATATCGATGTTGCAAGGAGGGTTTTGACACCAAAAATACCTTTAAACCCAGGTTTTGTGAAAATCCCTGTTGATTTGAAGGGAAATGTTGGCAAGTTAACTTTAGCTAATTCCATTACTTTAACCCCTGGAACACTAGCAATAGATGCCGATGAAGAAAACCTATACATTCATTGGATAGATATAAAGGGTAAAAACGAAGAAGATTACAAAAAGTACGTGACGGGGACTTTCGAAAAAATTTTGGGGAGGATATACAAATGATCGAAATTATCGTGTTTAGTTTGATTGGAATAGGTGTATTTTTTTCTGTCTTGAGAATGATAATTGGTCCTGAAGTAACCGATAGAATCGTTTCTTTGGATACAATGAACGTTATGATCACAGGAATTATTGTTTTGCTATCACATATTTTTAAAAATGAAATTTATTTGGATATTGCAATAGTTTATGGAGTGCTATCCTTTTTGGAAACGGTTGTTCTTTCAAGATATTTGGAGGCGAAAAAATGAAGGTGATCGGAGATGTTTTAATAATAATCGGAGGAATTTTTTATCTGCTGGGAGGTTTGGGAATATTCAGAATGCCAGATGTTTTCAATAGAATACAGGCGGGCACAAAAGCCACAACTTTAGGTGCTTTCTCTTTAATTTTAGGAGTCGGATTTTTAAACCCTTCATGGTTTTTGAAATCACTAATCTTAGTTGTTTTTATGACCATCACTAATCCCGTTGGGAGTTCCGTTTTAGCTCGCGCCTCCTACTTACATGGTGCAAAAATAGCAAAATTACAAAAAGATGACTTAAAAGGTTTGTATGAAAAAGAGGAGATGAGTCAAGATGATTGAAACAATTGGTGTAATCATTGGTTTTATAATGATCCTCTTCGCTTTGATGGCTATTGAATCGAAAAAGTTGTTAAATTCCATTGTTTTTTTATCTATAACGTCTTTGCTCTCAGTTGTGGAATTCATAATCATGAAAGCTCCAGATGTTGCTATAACTCAAGCTGTTATAGGTTCTGGTTTGATGACCTCGCTCTTCGTATTTACATTGATGACTATGAAGAAGAGTGGTGAGAAATAATGAAGAAATTTATTTCAGTTTTATTAACGTTTGTTGTGGCTTTTTTTATGTTCTCATTACTGTATGATTCACAAAGTTTCTTTCCAAATTATGGTGAGAGAGATTTAAATAACGCCGTTTCACAAGAATACATAGACAAAGATACCGATGAAACCAGGCCTTATCCGGAAACAGGATCGGCTAATATTGTTACTTCTGTAGTTGTTAATTATAGAGGATTTGACACCTTAGGAGAATTAACCGTCCTTTTCATTTCGGCAATGGGGGTAGCCTTGCTTTTAAATGTAGGAAAAGAAAGGATTATCTTTCGAGTAAAACCAAATTTCATTCTCAAAGCTGGTGTTCGAATTATAACAGGCATTATATTGATCGTTGGAATATATATATTCATTCATGGTCATTTAACTCCGGGTGGAGGATTCCCGGGTGGTGCAATGATAGCCTCATCAGTTTTATTGATGTACATAAGCGATGATAAATTTAAAGAGAAGATGAATGCCTTCAACGTACTTGAAGGTGCTTCAGGCGTGCTGATTATAGTCTTGGGTTTAATAGGGCTTTTTGCTTTTAATTCATTTTTATACAACTTTTTGCCTTCGGGTGAGATAGGTCAACTCTTCAGCGCAGGATTAACACCTATATTATACGTGTTGATAGGTTTAAAAGTGGGTTCTGAATTGTCAAATATCATTGGCAACTTTTTAACACAGGGGGGAGAAAAATGATTCAGTATTTATTTTTAGCGCTTCTTTTTGTTGGAATCTACGGCTTACTCTCATCGAAGAATTTGATTAAGATGCTTATTTCACTGAACCTTTTAGAATTAGGTTTGAATTTATTCATTATATCTATTGGATACGTTAAAGGTGGTAACGCACCAATCATAACGCTTGAATCTGTTTCAAATTATGTTGATCCACTTCCTCAAGCATTGGTGTTAACTGCGATTGTTATCGGTTTTGGGACTACCGCTTTAGGCTTGGCTTTTATTAGAAAAGTATACTTTGAAAAAGGGTCTATCGAAATAGATGAAATTAGAGGTGGTTCAGATGATTAATCCAGTACTTTTAATTGTTATCCCTCTACTTTTAGCGTTCGTTGGGGTAATGTTTAAAAACTTTTCTAAATCTCTTTTGTTTTTTGGTTTAGTTTTAAACACCATCTTTGTTTTTTTTGTACAAAAAGGGAGCTACGAGCTTGGAGGCTGGCAGCCACCATTTGGTATCAACTTGTTGGTGGATAATTATTCTTTTTTTGGGATAATATTAATTAATGTTTTGTTTCTCGTTTCTTCTTTGATTGGGATGAAGAAGATTGGAAAGTACTCATTGCCTTTGTTAATATCTTTAGCTGGGCTCAATGGAATGGTGTTAACTAACGATTTATTCAACTTCTACGTGTTCTTTGAAATAGCAACTATTTCAGCTTATATAATATCAACTTTGCATGGAAAGTACCATCATACTTTTAATTATTTGGTTTTAGGTTCTGTAGGATCTAGTTTGTATTTACTTGGAATAATTATAGTATATGCCGTTGTTGGAAGTCTGAATATGTCTGATTTGTCCGTTCACTTCTCAGAACTTTCACAAAATATTCAACTGATAGTTTCTATTTTGATTTTTTCAGGTTTAGCGGTTGAGGCAAAACTTATACCTTTTAATAGTTGGGTTAGAGGTATTTATTCTAATGTAAACACCTTGACTGCCCCATTATTTTCTGCTGTCTATGCATCAACGATTTTTTTGGTATTTGGAAGGTTTTTTTCCAATTTAATTACCGTTAGCGGGCCTTTGTTTAATATATTTATCGCAATTACTTTCATTACCTTTATCTTTGCCGAAACTTCTGCCACCGCTACAAAGAATATGAGAGAAATACTTACTTTCTCAAGTATTGGACAGGCAGGATTAATTACTGGACTATTTTTAATAGGTGGGGGGTACGCAGCTGTTTTACAACTAATAAATAATGCCTTTGCTAAGTTAGTGATGTTTTCTACAGCCGCGAACGTTTATGAGAATAATTCAAGTGATTCTATCGATAAAGCTGCTGGAATATTTAGAAAGTATCCTCTAGTAGGTTTTGGATTTACAGTTTCTGCTTTGTCTTTGATTGGTCTTCCTTTGTTCTACGGTTTTTATGCAAAATTCAACATTATAAACACTGCTTTTAATATCAACTGGATTATTCCATTAGTAATATTGTTGGGAAGTTTGTTGGAAGGTGTTTATTATATAAGAATGCTAGTTAAACTATGGGTACCAGGTGAAGAACACGAGGAAGCAACTGAAAAATTAACAACCAAATTTTCGATGAACAAGCTATTTGTCATAAGTGTCGTAGCGGTAGTTGTTGGGTTCTTATTCATTATGGGAGGAATCTACCCAGAATTATTTGGAGATTTTGTGCAGAACGTATCAACACCTTTGAAGGAATCCTTATCTTATTTGTCAGTGGGAGTGATGTAGATGGCGTTAAACTCTCTGTTAATTACAGGTTTGTTGTTATCGGTTTTGACTTTTTTCTTGACAAAGATAAACAAAAAGTTGGGTAGTTACTTTACCATTTTTTCAACGTTGTTTGTATTGGTATTTTTGTTTGGATATATGAACGATGTTGGAACAGTATTTAACCTTTGGTCTTTTGGAGGATTTTCATTGCAATTGGTGAGTTCTAATTATGGTTGGTTCTTTTCCATAATAATGGTCTTAACTTATTTTCTTGTGTCTTTTTTTAATCCCTATTGGGTAGAAAAAATGGTTAATCCCGCTTCATACAATATGCTCTACGTGTTTTCTGTAGTTTCTACGTTGGGGGTGTTCTTTGCCAAGGATTTCCTTACGTTATTCATATTTTGGGAGATGGTAGTTTGGTCTTCTTTGTTTATAATCCCCCTTGGTAAATCAAGGAAGGCCTCTGTAGTTTATTATGCAATCAGTACGATTGGTTCTTTCTCAATGTTTTTTGCAATAATGTATTTATATTCACTGTTTCAAACCTTTGATATAAAAAGTATTTCACAGAATTTAATTAGCAGTCCCAATACGGCTGTAATGGCTTATTTTGTAATTATTATCGCGGGACTTGCAAAACTAGGAATTTTCCCATTTCACACGTGGCTCCCCATTGCTCATGGGAACGCTCCTCATACCTTTTCCCCGGTTCTTTCGGGAGGATTAGTTAAAATGGGAGCATTTATAGCGTTGTTGGTTAGCGCAATTATTCCTACTTCACAGATCTTTTCTAACCATATTCATATAATCGGGGTCCCTTATGAAAATTATATAATTATGGTTTTAGGTGCAATAAGCATTATAGTTGGAACCCTTATGGCAATAAAACAAGAAGATGCTAAAAGACTGATAGCTTATTCCACCGTTGCAAATGGAGGATACATATTGATCGGTATCTCGCTTTTAGATCAAGTAGGATTCGCGGGTGGAATGATGCATATTTTCAATCATGCAATGGCATCAGCTGCTATGTTTTTAACTATTGGAGCGGTAGCTTATAGAACTGGTACCACAAATATGAGTGAACTGGGTGGGATGATTAAAAAGATGCCTGTAACCTTTGCCGCTTACTTAATTGCCATAATTTCCATTGCCGGGATACCACCCACCAGTGGATTCGCATCAAAGTGGTTGATCTTCCAAGGTTTAGCGAGCGAAGGGCTTATGTTTATAGCTTTTGCCACCTTTTTTGGAAGTATAGGGTCTTTCATGTACGTTTTTAGACCTCTTGCTACTGTATTTTTAGGTCAATTGTCACCTAAGCACAACGATGTGAAAGAAGTCCCCTTTATGATGCAGATTCCGATGCTTGTGATGTCTTTACTGACAATATATTTTGGTGTGTTTCCTTCTCAAATGTTAGGATTTATTTCGAAAATCCAGGCTTCTTTGAATATTGTTCCAATAAGTGTAGAAGGCTCAAAGATATATTCCTTCAGTGGCATGTGGGATTCTTTAGTGATTACAGCCGTCTTCGTAATAGGTTTCATTATAGCCGCATTAATTTTTTACACACATAAAAAGGCTCAGCCCGTTGATCAGATGAACACTTACACTGCTGGCGAATTTATATACGATCCTGAATCTTATCATTACGCCAAAAACTATTACGCCCCTTTTGAAAGATTGTATAAAAATCATCCATCAGTGGAAAAATTTTATGATGCCATAGCTTTAAGAGTAAACGAGTTTGGCCGTCTTGTCAGAAGTTGGTTCTTTTCTTCAAACGCTTCTGTAGGTGTATTTTGGATCTCTGTGATAATAACAATAGCCTTTTTCTGGGGTGATAAAATATGAGTTATTTGATAGCCTTGATGATAGTTTTCATCGGATTTTTATGGCAAGTATCTATTGATGGTATTCAAAGAAAAGTTACGGCTAAAGTTCATAGAAGAGTGGGGCCACCATGGTATCAAACTTTTATGGATATTTTCAAAGCTCTATCAAAATCATCTATAACACATGGTTTTATTTATGATTTTGGTGTGATGATGGCTTTGGGAGGAACGATAGCCACTTTTATGTTTTTACCTTTTGGCAATATCGTGGCTTTTAATGGTCTTGATAATTTCTTTGTAGTTGTCTATTTATTAGCAATAGGTTCTCTTGGGATGGCCATGAGTGCGTCTGGTTCTGGAAACGCCTGGGCAGGAATAGGTATTATGAGGGCGTTGACTCAGATGGTTGCTTATGAAGTCCCATTTATGATAGTTGTATTCGGAATGATACACGTTTATGGTACTTCTTCACTCAGTGAATTGGCACATGTACAACAAATGAATGGGATTCTTGGATGGCATATTTTTACCATGCCCCTAGGAGCTATAGTAGCTTTCATATCCTTACTTGGTATGCTTAACAAAGTTCCATTTGATACCCCCATAGCGCCGACAGAAATAGCCTCTGGGCCTATGGTTGAATATGGAGGAAAACATTTTGGGATGTTGATGTTACAACACGAGTTCGCAACGTTAGTTGAAGTTGGATTGTTCGTGAACCTATTTTTAGGAGGAGGAAATTTAATTGAATACTTAATAAAATACTTTTTTGTTTATACCTTAGTTACACTGATATATGCTGTTTCGGCTCGTTTTAGAATAGAGAATGTTGTAACATTCTTCTATGGAGTTCCGATAGTACTGTCACTTGTTCAAGCTGCGATAGTAATTTTTACAGGACTGGGGGTGAACGTATGACAAATGAAGAGAAAATAGAACAGATGAACATCTTTGAAGAGGATCTAAACGATACTATAACTTTTTGGGAAAAGATAAAGAATATCTTCAGAGGTAAATCTTTATGGATGCTTCATTATTGCACAGGTTGTGGTGCTGTAGAACTTCCTCCAACCATGACGGCCAGATACGACATGGAAAGGTTGGGTATGGGACCAATGGCGACACCACGGCAAGCAGATGTTTTGCTGATAACAGGTTATCTAAGCGTTAAAACTTTAAGAAGAGTTATATACACTTATGAACAAATGATGACTCCAAAATATGTAGTAGGATTTGGGTCTTGTACTTTAAACGGAGGAATATACTATGATTCCTATGCGGTGATCAACAGGTTGGATTATTATATTCCAGTTGATCTGTACCTTGCCGGATGTATGCCAAGACCTGAGGCTATAATGAATACTTTTAAAACACTTGAAAACATGATAACAAAAGGAGAAGCCAATGGATGGAAAAAATATGTTGAGAATTACGATTGGTATCGAAATAACCAAATCCGTTCCTTAGGGGAGGTGTATGTAAAGGATGAATTCCACGAATGATACCAAAGAATTGATAAGCATTCTTGAACAAAGTTTCGATATAAAAGATTTCACTACACCAAAGAAAAATGAAATAAGTATAGTTGTTGATCAAAATAATGTACCGACAATATTAACTTATTTAAAGGACAAAGGTTGGAAACAGTTAAGCTTGGTAACCTGCATTGATTGGATTGAAGAAAACAAATTTGAATTAGCTTATGTTTTGTTCAATTGGACAAATGGAATTACTTTTTTAGTAAAAACGAAGATAGATAGAAAAAATCCAGAGTATATAAGCATCATTGATATTTTTCCTGGAGCCAGATACTATGAAAGGGATATCCACGAATTTTTTGGTGTGAAGTTTGAAGGTAATTCAGATTTTGAAAAACCGTTGTTCTTAGAATTATGGGATGATAAACCACCTATGAGAAAAGATTTTGATCCTTTAGAGTACTCTAAGCGTAAATTTCCTGATAGGAAGTATGATGTGGAACTTTCTAAAAATGCTGTGAAAGAAGTTATAAAAGAAGGTGAAATAAATGAAAGAACTTAAATTATACTTGGGGCCAAATCATCCGGGAATGCATGGGAATTTCAGCGTACATATGTATGTTGATGGAGATACTATCGTCAGGGCGAGGCCTATGCCTGGTATGTTGCATAGAGGATTTGAAAAACTTATGGAAAGAAGACTTTGGATGAATAACCTGGCTCTCATACCAAGGATTTGCGTACCAGAACCTGACATTAATGAGATGGTTTACGCCATGGCGATAGAGGAGTTAACAGGAATTGAAGTCCCTGAAAAAGCCCATTGGATAAGGATGATAATCTTAGAGCTAGCAAGAATTGCAAACCATCTAATGTCCCTAGGAGGAATAGGAGGACCTGTTGGACTTTACACTGGGCCCAATTGGGGACTCGCAGATAGAGATCTTATATTGGATATCTTTCAAGAGATAACTGGGGCAAGAATCTATCATATGTATATAGTGCCAGGTGGTGTAAGAAAGGATTTGAGCGAAGAAACAATTGAAAAGATAAAGAGTTTTCTCGATTACTTAGAAAATAGACTTCCAGAATACGAAGATTTGATTCTCAAGAACTCCCTCTTTCAAAGAAGAACCAAAGATAAGTTGTTGTTACCTGCCGAGGTTGTTTGGGAGTTGGGTGTTACGGGAATCGGTATGAGATCGGCTGTGGGAGAAGCATACGATATTAGAAAAGTAGACCCGTATGCAAGGTATGACCAAGTAGAATTTTATGTCCCAACCGCAAACTACTCAGATGGATATACAAGGGTCTATTTCAAATACCTCGAAACCTTTCAGAGCATAAAAATAATAAGACAGGTACTTGAAAAAATGCCCAAAAAAGGTAAAGTATGGAACAAAATATCTAGTGGAAGTGCCTTAAGATGGCGTGTTCCAAAAGGTCAAGTTTACACTCATATCGAATGTACAAGAGGAGAGTATGGGTATTATATGGTTTCAGAAGGAGAAGATAAGCCTTATAGAGTTGCTGTTAGAGGAGCATCCTATCCACAAGGTTTATTGGGGGTAGAAAAATATTTGCCCGGTACGAGAATAGAGGATGCAGCGCTTTGGATGGAAACAATGGGGGTATGTCCCCCAGAAATAGATAGATAAAAAATAAAGGAAGAGGTGAATATGATGAATACACCTGAAAAAAGTTTTTTTGCTCCAGCAAGGGCCTGGAAATACCTTACTAAAAAGCCTGTTACCGTTCCTATGGAGGATATTTTAATAACACCTCGAGAGGCTTCGGATAGATATAGAGGTTTTCATATAAACGATTGGGAAAAATGTATCGGTTGCGGTACTTGTTCAAAAATATGTCCAACGGATGCTATAACTATGATAGAGTTCGAAGAACTCCCAGATGTAGAAGGTTCTAAACCAGAAAGACCCTCGATAGATTATGGAAGATGCAGCTTTTGTGGTTTGTGTGTGGATATATGTACCACTGGTTCATTACAGATGACCAAAGAATATTTACATATATCTAAAGACCCAAACACCTTCTTTTTTATCCCCACAGAGGAAGGAATCCATGGAATTAAAAAACCTTTAGGTTATGTTAGAGATGAAGATTCAGACTTACTTGACTTAGAAAGAGAAGAAATGGAAATTGATCCACCAGAAATCAGAAAAACCTCATTCATAGAGATGGTTAAAGGATTTTCAAAAGAACAAGCTGTTAGAGAAGCTTCAAGATGTGTGGGATGTAGTATTTGTGAAAAGACATGTCCAGCCCATATGAACATAGCAGATTATATAAAAGATATATATGATGACGATCTTCAAACCGGGTTGAAAGATCTTTATAAAACGAATCCTTTGCCTGCTGTATGTGGAAGAATGTGTACTCACAAATGTGAGACAGTTTGTACCATAGGTCACAGGGGAGAACCAATAGCCATCAGATGGTTGAAAAGATATATAGTGGATAACGTTCCACAGGATAAATATCCAGAAATTTTAGATCAGGAAGTTATAAAAAAGGCTAACGCTAAGGTTGCCATCGTTGGAGCCGGACCTGCCGGACTTTCTGCAGCTTATTTCTTATCTTTAATGGGATATGAAATCACTGTTTATGAGGAAAAGAACAGGCCAGGAGGTGTTCTTAATTACGGAGGACCTTCCTATAGGCTTCCAGACACCGCTTTTGAGCAGGATGTAAATTATATAAAGTCACTGGGAGTGAAGATAATAACGAATACAAAAGTTGGAAAGGATATCACTTTAGAAGAATTAAAAGCAAAAAACGATGTAATATTTGTTTCAACTGGATTCAACAAGGGTAGAAAGCTTCCCATAGAAGGATCTGACCATGAAAAAGTCTTTGACTCTTTAACAATTTTAGAAGAAATGAAAAATTATGTCAGAGGAGAAGGCCCCAAGCCATATATACCTAAATCCCTTGTGGTAATAGGAGGAGGAAATGTTGCCATGGACGTTGCAAGGTCCATGCTCAGACTCCAAAACCTAGAATATAAAAAATCCGAAGTACATGTCCTTAGTTTGGAGAGAAACTTTGATGAGATGCCTGCTGATGAAGATGAAATTGTTGAAGGTAAAGAAGAGGGGGTAATTTTCCATCCAGGATGGGGTCCTGTGAAGGTAATAGTTGAAAATGGAGAATTGAAAGGTGTGTTGTTTAGGAAATGTTTAGAAGTATTCGACGAAAATGGAAGATTCAATCCAAAATACGATGAAAGTAACACTATTACGGTGAATGCGGATATGGTTGTAATGACTGTTGGGCAGGCTCCAGATTACAGCTATCTGCCGGAAGAAATCCAAAAAAACATGAAGATAGAAAGAGGAAGGATAAAAACAAACGAGTACGGTCAAGTGGAAGGAGTACCGTGGTTATTTGCAGGTGGGGATATAGTGCATGGTCCAGATATAATTCATGGAGTTGCAGATGGGCACAAAGCGGCTCAAGGAATAGACCAATATATAATGGACAAACAGCTTTCAAAATAAAAAAATAGAGGGGAGTTTGGTACCTCCCCTCTTTTTAAGATAATAATTGAATTAGAAATAATACTGCAAGTGAAATAAGCCCAGAAATCATAGGGGTTCCTATCCAACCAAAAATTACTTTCATTATTGTGCTCGTATCAAAAGTTCTAGTACCTGTTGCTATTCCAACGCCTACAATAGCTCCTATTGTAGCCTGTGCCGCACTGACGGGGACACCAATTAAAGAGTAGATCCACAGGGTAACCCCTGCCCCTAAAATCGATACGGATGAAGAAAAATGATCCAATTCGACAATCCCTTTTCCTACTGTATACAAAACCTTCTTGTTGGTAGATAAAATTCCAACGGCTATTGATGAACCACCTATAATGAGTAAAAGGCTAGGAGTAAATAAAACGTTTGCAAATACTCCAGTAACGTTTGCAACGTTGTTAGCTCCTAATGAATAGGCACTATAACAAATGGCGATCCATGTTAGTATTTTTAAAAACCTATCTTGGGCTGTAACCCCTAAAAATTTTCTAAATATTAGGGCCAAAAGTCTATATAATATAAAAGCAAAGAGCAAGGCACCAATAGGAGTAAATATCCACGAAACGAAAATTCTTGTTAAAATGGATGAGTTGAAATCTCCTTTTAGAATACTTACACCAATCAGAGCTCCTACAACAGCTTGAGTAGCAGATGCGGGAAGCCCAATCAAACTCATGAACATCATGGTTAAAAAAGCACAAAATAAAGCTAATGACAGTAGTTCAATATTTAAATTTGTCAAAGTCCCCAAGGTATTTAATCCATTTCTACCTCCAACAACAGAACCAACAAAAACAAGAATTGCAGATATTGTAATAGCTTTTTTGTATGGAACCAATCCAGAAGCCACAGCTGGTCCAAATACATTGGAAGAATTGTTGGAGCCTAAGGACCATCCTAACAAAATAGCCGGGATCAAGTAAAATAATATCATATTAAAAATATTCCCCCATTTTAGGAAGATTTTAAAAAATTAAAGCCCATTTTCACCATATTGGCAATCATAGGCTTTTCTCAAAAGAGATTTTTCTATTTTAGCACCTATTTTAACGAATGTCAATTATTAGAAAATCAAAAAACACGAGGAAGTTAATTTAAAAATTATTAATTTATATTTTACAGGGGAAAGATTATCGTATGATATAATAACATTGTATTGGATATTCAATCGTTGAATCATTAAGGGGGAGGACAACTTTTGGACAGTCTTAAAAGAACAGCTGTATTTTTTATTATCTCAATTTTGGCTGTAGTAGCCTTTTCGTCTTATTCTATCGTTGAACATCAAGTTCAAAGCAATGAAACATTGTATAGTATTTCAGTTAAATACAACGTATCAATTTCAACTATTTTGGATTGGAATCCTAATTTATCTCCCAACAATTTAAAAATTGGACAAGTAATATTAATCCCTCAACCAGAAGGGTATCTCTATGAAGTTAAAAAGGGAGATAATCTAACTTATATTGCTAAATTGTTTTTCACAAGCGTTTCTGATATAGTTGAAGCGAACAACCTCGATTCAACAACTATTTTTGTTAATCAAAAGCTTTTTATTCCTAAAAGTGTTGTAGGAAAAGGTTTTAATAATGAAAGGAACATAATCTGGCCGGTTTATGGTACTATTTCTTCCCTTTATGGATGGAGGGTTCATCCTATAACTAAAGAGTATTCTTTTCATAAAGGGATCGATCTTGCAGCACCTACTGGCACACCCGTTTTTTGCGTTGAAGCGGGGAAAGTAAAATTCGTTGGTGTAAACGGCGGATATGGTTTGATGGTTGAAATAGAATCTTCCAAGGATTCTTATGTTTACGGTCATCTCTCTCAAATAAATGTGTATGAAAACCAATATGTCGAAAAAGGCGAAATGATCGCAAGAGTGGGGAATACGGGTCTAAGTACCGGACCTCATCTTCATTTCGAAGTTAAAAAAGCTGATACAAGTTACGACCCCTTGGTATTTCTACCTTCTAGCAATAGAATTTATGTATTGGATAACATAGAAAACGAATATGGCTTAGGTGGAAATTAATTCTAATTCATCAAATTTGACACAGGGTGTTCCATGTTTTATATGTATCTTCTAATATGTATCTCTCTTTAGCTAATGCATAGCTTATTTTGTTTTTTATCACCAATTTGTAACCTTCATTCAAAGATATGAACGATACCTTTCTTAGTTCTTCAATGCCTTCAAAATCCCTGTCATCTCCGGCTGAATCGGAAATAACAAGCGCTTTTCCTATATCTCTCATTTTTTCATAACCGCTCGTGTGATAATATATCGCTTGGTATATATCTTCGTCAATATGGAATTTATTTGCCAAAAATTCTGCGCTTACCTTTCCGTGCAGGAGAATCGGGCGATTTTTATCGAATTTATCGAGTTGAATTTTATAAAACTGGGCCAATTTGATTAACCTGGTTGGATCTACATCTCGAAATAAATCGTGTCCTAACGCGGCGACTTCAACTTTTTCTTCTGGAAGTTTGTGGAGTTGAGCTAATTTTTTTGAGAAATTAACAACGTTGTAGATATGTTCTAATCTTTTTTTAGACTTTATAGTTATTTTTAAATACATCTTTAATTCTTCTATAATGCTGGTTAAATCCAAATTATGTCCTCCTAACTTTGAGGTAATACATTCTTTAGAACTCTAAAACTTTGTGTTGGCGGCCCTTGGCCTCGCTCCCCCCCATAAGAATAAAGCGGTTTCTCCTCCTTTGCCCCGCAGGGGTCCACACTAGGGGAGGCTTCGCCCTGTAACCCTTTAAAAATCTGATTTTAAAAAAATATTTTAAAAGTATATATTGCGGTAATTTAACCATTAAAAAATTGAGTAGTCTTCCTTTTCAATCTCTAAACCATTATTAAGTTCGATGTCATCCTCAATTTGTTCAATAAGATTTAATAAGTAATCTCTACTTTGACTTAACGACGATACGAATATTCCCATGTAATTTTTCGAGTCGTTATAATTTCCTTCTAGAGCAGATACATTGTACTTTTTTCTTAATGAGTTTATCAGTGTTTTCACTACCGATCTTTTGTCTTTCAAAGAACTGATCCCAAACAACCTAATTTTCAATTCTAATTTGATGCAGAACATTTTAATTCCCTCACCATTTTTTGAATTCAATTTTATCTTCTATGTACTCTTCAAAACGAGCTAATACGAATAACAAATCAGATAATCGATTTACATATTTTTTTAAGGGTTCCGATAACTGTTCTTTTTTATCTAAAGAGATTATTCGTCTTTCTGCTCTTCGAGCTATAGTTCTACAAATGTCTAATTTAGCAGATTGCACTGTTCTTCCAGGTATAACGAAACTATTTAAATTCAACCTGTTTTCAAATACATGAACATAGTTGGTAATTTTAAGGACATCTTCTTCTTGAATAGGATATTTATATGTTTTGCTTTTGGAAGCTAACTCTCCGGCTACTTTGAATAAATTATTTTGTACTTCGTTTATTATTTTTTTCACCTCATGAGATTTTAAATAATAATTTGCTTCTGAAAGGAATGAGTTTAATTCATCTATGGTACCGTAAGCTTCAACCCTTATGTCATCTTTTGATACTCTTTCTCCACTCCAAAGAGAAGTTTCGCCCTTATCACCTGTTTTTGTTGAAATGGACACGATATATCTCTCCTTTTTATTATTTAATATATTGTCTAACATTAAGGGGCTTCGCCCCTTAAGAACCCCAAGTTCAAGGTCAAAATCATTTAAAAACATTGTTTGCACACTGCGGCAAACGGGGCTTCGCCCTTTAAGAACCCCAAGTTCGCATAACATCGTTTGCGTAGCAAACGAGATTTTGGAAAACATTTCTAAAGCAACACATCATTTGTTTCACAAATGAGAATATGGAAATTGTTTCTAAGGCATTATAAAGAATCATTTTGCACAAAGCTGCAAAAAAACATCGTTTACACAATGCGGCAAACTTAAAAAACCATTTTGCACAAATCAGCAAAAGCTATTTAAAAATGGGGCATAGCCCCATTTTATTTCTGTAATTCTTCTTCCCTTTTTCTTTCTTCTATTATTTTGTTTTGTATATCAGGGCTTACTTCGGCATAATGGGAAAATTTCATAGTAAAATAACCCTTTCCTGAGGATATAGAACTGAGACGAGGTGAAAAATCCAACATTTCAGCCAATGGGATTTCAGCCACTATCTTATCGTATCCTTTTCCAGCTGATTCCATTCCTAGGGGTCTTCCCCTTTTTGCTGTAACTTCACCGATAACGTCTCCAGTGTTTTCACTGGGTAAGAATATTTCAACATGCATAATTGGTTCTAAAATAACTGGGTTGTCACTTTCCATGGCTATTTTAAATGCGTGCCTTGCAGCTATTTGAAATGAAATGTCTGAAGAGTCAACTTCATGGTAAGAACCATCAAAAAGTGTAACTCTAATATCAACAACTGGAAAACCAGCTAAAACACCTTTTTTGATGGCTTCTCTAATACCTTTGTCTACAGATGGTATGAAATTTTTTGGGATAACACCTCCAACGATTTTATCAACAAATTCATAACCTTTTCCTCTTTCTAGCGGTTCAATTTCTATTTTAACGTGACCGTATTGGCCATGCCCTCCGGTTTGTTTTTTGTGTTTGTATTCGGCCTGTGTTTTACTTCTTATGGTTTCCTTGTAGGCAATTTTTGGTTTTCCTACCTCAAAATCAATACCGAAATTCTTTTTCAATTTTTCTATCATGATTTCTAAGTGAATGGTTCCCATTCCACTTATGACCGTTTCTGCGGTTTCAGAATCGAATTCCCATTTAAATGTTGGGTCTGATTCTGCAATTTTTGCTAACGATTCAGTAATTTTGTCTATTTCATTTTTAGAATTAGGGGCGATGGACTTAGATATCATTGGTTCCGGAAATTCTGGTAATTTTAACCTATTTGAAGTTTCTTCACTGGATGCGGTTTGGTTTATCTTGCTTGATTTCAGTTTAGGTATAACCAAGATATCCCCAACGCCAGCCCTTTCTACTTCTTCATTCTTATCAAATCTAGGTATATTTATATGGGAGATTTTTTCTCTTGTGGATTCTTCAACAATATAGATACTGGAACCTGGTTTTAAAGAACCGCTAATGACTCTCAGATAGGTGAGTTTTCCAACGAATGGATCTACTTCATTTTTAACGATGATACCTACAAATTGATCGTTTTCTTGAGAAGAAATCTCATTCCCTTCTTCATTGTAAAATTTTCTTTCAAGCGGTGTCATTCCGAAACTTATTAAAGCTTTTATCAATTGATCAAAACCAATATTTTTTAAGGCTGATCCAATGAATACAGGAATTATTTTATCTTCATCGTAGGCTTTATGAAGTGAGGAAATCAATTCCTCTTGGCTTAATCCTTCTTCGCCTGATTCAAAATATTTTTCCATTAGTTCTTCGTTAGTTTCAACAATATCTTCTATTATTTCAGAATGGAATCTTTCTAAATAATCTTTAGCGTTATCTGGAATTTCGCTTTGTTTAGAAGATTTGCCTGTTCCTCCTTCATATGTAAATACGTCATTTGATAAAAGATTTATAACACCTTTAAAATCTGGGCCTTCCCCTATGGGAACCTGGAAAGGAACGATTCTTATTTCGTCTTCAAAACTTTCTTTGAGTTCTTGAATTAAGTTTTCAAAGTTAACCCCTTCTTTATCCATTTGGTTTACATAAAATACGATAGGTTTATTTAATTCTCTTGCCATATTCCAAATTCTTTCTGTTGTGACTTCCACACCAGCAGAAGCGTTTATTACAATAACTACGTTGTCCACAGCGTTTAAAGCTATTTGTATATCTCCTATAAAGTCTAAAGATCCCGGTGTATCAAAAAAGTAGATCCTTGAATCATCTAAATCGAACGAGAAAATGTGGTTGGAAAAGGTTGCTCCCTTTTCTTTTTCAACTGGATCCTTGTCTAAATGTCTTTGACCTATTCTATCAGTTAAACCAAGATTTACGAGGACATCGTCCATAAGGGTAGTTTTACCGCATCCATGATGTCCAAAGAATCCTACGATCCTCTTTTTTTCAGCGTTGTATTCACTCAATGTTACCCCTCCATTCTTAATCTATTTCTTAACTACGGGATTTTTTCATAAACACTTAAAAGTACCGGAATATAATTACGTGTTTTTTCGTTTTTGAAATTTTGTATCTTTCCCTCGTAATAAACTATCGAAGAACTACCACCATCTAGCATCATTGCGACTTCAAACTCACCAATTTTAAAGAGCAGGTTTCTTGTTTCATCGTATGTAAGACCGGTTTCTGAATTATTGAGGCCTTCAATGACCATTAAATTGATATTCTGATCTTTATCTATCGCTACCACGGTTCTGGGAGCTTTACCATAAATTATTCCATTGGAGTAACTTTTTTTCTCGGCATCTAATTGTTCTTGAGTATATTTGGAATGTATTAATATGGGCCCTCCCTCTAAAAGTAAAACAGGATCGATTGATAAATTTTCGCTTTTATTAAGCGTAAAATCAACTTTTGTTCCCAAAGATATATCTTCCAGGTATTTTTCGTATTTTTTATCTACAAGTATTAATTTTTCCCCTTCAGAAGGAGCTGTTTTGCTTTTTGATATAATTCGATTATTTTCATCGATTAAGAAAAAAACATAATCCTCTTCTGTTTCAGTTATGGTTCCTTTATAATGATGAGTATATAATTTAACGTCTCCTTTCCACGTAGAATTAATGGATTTTATCCAAAAAAGTAGGTTATCAATATTTATTTGGTATTCTAGTTTAATATAGTCGATGTCTAGAAAATTTGTTCCTATAATTAATGCAGGCCGTGAATAAGAGCTCAAATGTAATAGGGTGCTATCGGATATTATATTCCCCACTGGTTCTAAGGTTTGAGGGTCAAAAAAAGAAGCGTTAACGGAAAAGATAGGATTTTTATCTTTTAAAAATGAATACACATCGGAGCGTGTTCCTAAATTATTCAGATCAACTTTTATTTGATATCTTTTTGGATCAACGATTAATTGGTAAATTTTTAACCTTTGTCCGTTTAATTCCTCGGTTCTTTCAATGTACTGAAGGCCTGTATTTTCAGATATGGTTTTATCCATATCCGTATCATGGTTCGTCGAAATAGCTTTTTCATCGATAATAATAGATAAATTTTTTCCATTTAAATTAACTTCATAGTTGAAATCACTCTTGAACTTTAAATAAGCAGTATTGTTTGAGTATGAATAGTCGAGGTTATTTGGAATACTTTCCATCGGGGCAACAGGCTTTATGCTTAATAGGTAATCTCCATCTTTTGTTATTTTCGTTAAAGTGATCGAATTGTCTGAAAGATATGAATTAAATCCAATTTCGATTTCACTTGTACTCGCATTACAGGTGGTTATTTTAGGAATTTCTGAATAGAAGAAAATAGTGTCAATATCTTTAAAACTGTTCAACTGTAAGAATATAGATAAGACATCTTCCCTTATGTATACATTTTCATCAATAATAAGTACGGAATTATTGTATTTGTCTATAAAATTTATTTTGGAGTAATAATCGTTCAAACTAATTTCTAAAACATTTTTATTGTATATTATATACATTATTCTGGAAGTGCGATTCATTACCATATTATCATATTTGGAAAGATGCTCAACATTAATATAAAAATAATCTTGATTTTTGATAGCTTCCATACTGAGAGGAGAGTTTTTTTGAGATATAAAAATAGCTTCTTCAGAAAATAAATTTATTGCTATAATTATTAGAAAGAAGAGAAAGATAAGCTTTTTCATCAATGATCCTCCGGTTGTTTGACTTTATTTAGCGCCCCTTCACCCGAGCGTTAAGGGGCAAGCCCCTTAAAAACCCCACAATCAAAATCAAAGTTTATTATAAAAAAGTTTTTTGCACAATGCTGCAAAAAAACATAGTTTGCATACTGCATCAAACACTGCCCACCCATAAGGAAGAGGGGTTTGTCCATTTACTCGGATCCGCATCCATATTAACTTTTTTCATCAGAAAACAAAACATCAAAAATTACATTTTTATTTATATTTTTAGGTCTTTCTTTGCTAATGTTGTAAGCCTCATTTAAAAGTTTTAGAGAGGCATCAACGTCACTCTTTTCGCTGATAAACAACTTGGCTATTGTCTCTCCTACTTCAACTTTATCTCCAAGCTTTTTATTAATTGTTAATCCAACACTTTTATCGATAGTATCTTCTTTTTTTTGCCTACCCGCACCTAATACCATAGAAGCTAAACCTATTTTTTCAGTGTCAATAACGGTTATGTAACCTTGCTCCTTTGCCTTGAACTCTAAAGTTTTTGGTGCTATATTAAGATATTTACTAGGATCATCAACTACTTCTTCTTTTCCGCCCTGCGCTTTTATCCATTCTTTCATTTTTTCTTTTACTATGCCATTTTCTATGTTTTCTATTAATTTTTTCTTCGCTTCTTCATAGGTTATTATACCAGATAAAGAAGCCATATGAGAAGAGATCTCTAAACATAACTCAGAAAAATCTTTAGGCCCTTTTCCTTTTATCGTATCTATTGCCTCCATTACTTCCAATGCATTACCAACGTTTTCTCCTAAAGGTTGATCCATATTGGTAATTAAGGCTATAGTATTTTTATTGTATCTTTCTGCAATCTTTAGCATGATTCTACCCAACTCTTTGGCATCTTCTATATTTTTCATGAACGCCCCTGAACCCACTTTGATATCCAATAGAATTCCGTCACTAGTTATGGCGAGCTTTTTACTCATTATACTGGAAGCTATTAAGGATAGTTCTTCAACAGTTGCGGTAGAATCTCTTAAAGAATACAACTTTTTATCTGCAGGGGCTATATTTCCAGTCTGTCCGGAGACAACAATCCCTACATTGTTCGCTATTTCAAAGAATTCTTGAGTAGTTAGAGAGGTTTTAAAACCAGGAATAGATTCAAGTTTGTCTATGGTCCCTCCGGTGTGCCCTAAGGATCTGCCTGATAATTTGGCTATTTTAACACCTAGCGAGGCAACCATAGGCGCTATTGCTATTGTTGTTTTGTCTCCAACGCCTCCCGTAGAGTGCTTGTCAATTTTTTTACCTGTAATCTTTGATAAGTCTATAATATCTCCGCTTTTAAGCATTACATCCGTAAGATTATAACTTTCTTCCTCTGATAAATGATGGAAGAATATCGCCATTAACCAGGAAGAAACTTGATAATCTGGAATAAGGTTTTCTAAATAACCTTTGATCATAAATTCTATTTCTTCTCTTGTATTTTCTTTAGCATCTCTTTTGTTTTTAATTATATCATATGCTCTCAATTTTAAGCCTCCTAAGGAAATTGTGTCAGCGCCCTGTAACCCTTTGAAAATCTAAATCTAATTTTTAAAAATTACTTTATTTCTAAAGTGTCTATTTAAAATTATTGTTTTTAGAGACTCTAAAACCTGTTTCAGCGCCCCTTCGCCCCGCTCCCCACCC
>NZ_AZRM01000055.1 GCF_002895605.1 Petrotoga miotherma DSM 10691 | reverse complement strand
CCCTTCGCCCCGCTCCCCACCCATTTTTTGCATCTTTTGTCATCACAATATTTCCTACTAATATAACGATCCACTATTTCCCCCGCTGGATTGTTCTCCCCAACCAAATAAGATGCATAGTGTAAATGTAAACACTTTATTCTAGAAAAATCCTCAATCCCACCTATTCCCGTTTCTTTTAATTTCTTGATCATATTTTCAGGTAGGGAATTGATTTTTTCTTCTAATAACTTCATTCTCTTTTCAATTTCTTCTTTGTGAACGCGGATCATTTTTCGCTTTAATTCTGGATTATTTTGTATAATTTTTTCTATTTCAGTTATTTTTTGCTGTGCTTCCAATTTTGAAACTTCTTCCACTAAATAAGGACATGTTAACCAATAAAGAGTAGGGAAAGGTTTTCCGTCTTTTAAAGGAAAACTTTTTATAACTTGAGGATAGCCGTATATGCACCTTTTTTCTATATTTAATACATTACTTACTACACGTTCCAATTGTTTTTCAATTATTATTAAGTCTTCTTTTGAAACAGCAGAGCTATCCAAGAACCGTCCTCCGTTCTATCTTTCAACACTAAATTCACTTCTTTTGCTTGCTCAATAATAGATCTTTCTTTACTTTCAATTATACCAGAAAAGATGATAAATGCCTTTTCTTTAAGTACTTTATCAAATTTAGGATCTTTCATTAGCTGTATCAGTACTTCAGCCACAATATTAGAAACTAATATATCAAAACTTTCATGCTCTTCCACTGTGTTTAACAAATCGGATTCTCTTATTTCAATATTAACATCGTTTAAAATAGCTGTTTCCTTAGCTTTTTCTATAGCCAAACTATCGTTATCTAAAGCCAAAACGCGATTAGCTCCAAAATTTTTAACCAAAATCGATAATATTCCGCTACCTGTTCCAACGTCAATGACATCTTTGCCTGTACAACCAACCTTTCTCAAAAGTTGAGCTGCCAGTTTAGTGGTTGAATGTAAACCGGTACCAAAGGCACTTCCCGGTATTATATTCAATACTATCCCGGGCTTTTCTATTTTTTTATCGGAGAAAGGATTTACCCAGACACCATCTATAAGTTCAAAAGCATTTATTGTTTTTTTCCATTCTTCTAACCATTTTGATTCTTCGGTGATTTCTTTCGAAAGCAGTTTTAAACCATACATAGAAAGCAAATCTAAAATATCTTTGATTTGCTCTTCCTTCTTGACATACAACCTCAGAAATGTTTTTGAACTTTCTACATCTTCCTCAATATAAAAGAAATTAAATCCAAATTTTATAAACTGATCTGTTATCTTTTCTTCCTCGTTAGGTTCCAATTCATAAATAAACTCATAATATTTATCCATAATATCATTTCTCCAACATTTTTTTAATTTGAGGAATTCTCGTGAGTAATAACAGCATTATAAAGGCATTCAAAAAGAATGAAACTACATAGCCGCCCAAGCGTGGTGGCATAAGAACTGCGTATGAAATACCAAAGGCTTGATGAAGAAAGAATGGCGTTAAGGTTATTCCTACCGCCTCACCTAAACCACAAGAAATGGCTAGTGTCCAATAATTGATTCTTCTTTTAAAAAAGTACCTAAAAATTATACCAGGAATCAAACCGTGTAAAGCTGAGGTTAACGTAAATTGGGGAAGAAACGCCCCCATTGGATTTATCCAATAACCAATCAAATCTGATAAACCCCCAACGATAAAACCATCCAGAGGTCCAAAAATAAAGGCAGAAAGAAACATAGGAATGGTTCCAAAGCCAAATCTAATAACTTCAACATTACCTAGGGGAATTCTAATCGCTAATAACCTCGACAAAAGTATAGATAGAACTATAAACAAAGAATTCATTACTAACCTATATGTGGCATTTTTTTGGCCCATAAATTCACTCCTTACCTCAATGGATAACTAGCATATTTTTCGCAAAGAACCTTAATACTTCTTTTATTTCCTCACTCCAAAGAAACCAATTATGGTCACCAGATTTTATAAAAAGAGTTGAAGATATGCCATTCATTCTTAATTCATGGTGTAGTTCAGAAGCACCTAAATATAGGTAAAAATAATCTTCACTTCCACAAGAAAGATAAACTGGAAGTTCTAACCCGCTTTGTTTTACGTTTTCTATATAGTTAAAAACATTCTCTTTTTCCCATAACTCAGGATCAAAGGGCCAACCAAACGCATCATGATAGTAATCTTCTCTGACATTAATTTCATTCCCCTCTAAATCGACTTCTTTTTCTGGGGGAACTTCTCTGGTTATTCCCCCGCTTAAGCTCGCAACAGACAAAAATAACTCGGGATACTTAAATGCTAACCTTAAAGCACCATAGCCTCCCATAGATAGACCAGCTATGAACCTTGAAGATCGTTCGTTATAAACCTTATACTGCGTTTCCATATGTTGAATAAGGTCTTCAATCAAAGCGGTTTCATAGTTTACCCCCGTTGGAGAATTAACATACCAACTGTTCTTGGCATCAGGGATCACAGCTACAAAAGGTGGAATTTCATTGTTATTTATCATTAAATCCAAACTTTGATCTACTCGGCCTTTTCTTAGCCAGCTCGTTTCGTTTCCACCATGCCCATGCAGTAGATAAATAGTAGGATATTTCCTGGTTTCAATGTCGTATTTCGGTGGGAGATAAATAGAGTATTTCATATCGCTTTTAAGTGCTCGGCTATAAAACGATAAAGATTCATAGACTTTTCCATATGTCAAGTGTGAACACCCCTTTTTCCTATCCATTAGACGTTAGTACAGATTGTGTTTACGACCTCTCCATACAATGGACCCGGTGTAATCTTATTGATCTTTACTTTCAAAAATTCCCCATTCAACTCTTCATTACTTTCGAAGATTATTAACTTATTGTTCATAGTTCTTCCCATATAAGTACCATTTTTACCTGCTTTTCCTTCTTGAATTATAACAACTTCTTGTTCAAGATATTTTTCATTTTCTTCAAGGTTTATTCTTTTTTGTAACTCCATAAGATACTGCAATCTTTTATTTTTAATATGTTTAGGTACATCATTTTTTTGATACTTATAAGCTATGGTTCCTTCTCTTGGGGAATATTCTGCGATATTTATTCTCTCAAATCTACATTGTTTAATCAAATCTACTGTTTCTTCAAAATCCTCTTCTGTTTCTGAAGGGAAACCAGTTATAAAATCACTGGATATTGTAACGTTAGCTACCTCTTTCTTTATCTTATTTACAAGTTCTACGAACTCTTCTTTTGTATATTTTCTATTCATCGCTTTGAGAATTTTGTTGCTTCCTGATTGAGCTGGAAGATGAAAATAATTTGCCGCTTTTTCCTCGTTTGCTACAGTCTGTATCAAAGAGTCTGTTATATCAGATGGATAAGAGGTTAAAAACCAAATTCTTTTTATAGAATCAAATTCTGCTGCCTTTTGTATGAGCAAATCCAATTTAGATTTTTTGTCCCCAAAGTCCTTACCGTAGGAATCAACATTTTGACCTAAAAAGGTTATTTCTTTGTAGCCTTTTTTTGCATAACTTTCAACTTCTTTTATTATATCTTCCATAGGCCTACTTTTTTCAAAACCTCTGGTGTATGGGACTATACAGTATGTGCAATATTTATTGCATCCGTATATGATAGTAATCCAAGCATGGTGTTTACTTGAAGTCATCTTTGGAATATCGTAACTGACATCATTTAATTTATCGCTAAAATCAGCGAACCTTTCTCCATTTAACGCCCGTTTTATCAAATTTGCTATGTCTATCACATTTCTAGTACCAAAGACAAAATCCACCTTTTTAAACCTTTCAAGTAAATGCTCCCTTTCTTTTTCTGCCGAGCAACCACCTACACCCAATATTAAATTCTTGTTTTCATCTTTTAGTTTACCATAACCACCTATGGCTCCATACATCTTATTTTCTGCTTTTTCTCTAACAGCACAACTGTTTATCAATATTATATCGGCTTCTTTTGGATTTTCAGTCCATTCGAAACCTTCTTCTTTCAAAAGACCTGCCATTATTTCACTTTCGTTTATATTCATTTGGCAACCAAATGTCCTTATGTAAAATTTCAAAATTATCACCTCTTACAAAAAAACCGGGAGCAATCCCCCGGTGTATTATGTACAACCAAAAATTAAAATTTTCCGTCTTCGTCTTCTTCTTCTGAGGAAACGAGTTCTTCTTCCTCCTCCTCTACTTCTTCGGCGTAACTAGCGTATTTCTCCTCGGCTGCTAGTTTTTCGTCTACTTCATCCACTTCTTCGTCTTTTTCCTCTCCCGCTTCGCTACCTTCTTCGAGGGTTTCTATTCTGCCTTCTTTTCCTTCAATAATCGCATCGGCCATTTTTGAGGCAATAAGCATTATGGTTCTAATAGCGTCATCATTTGCGGGAATAACGTAATCGATAAGATCAGGATCGCAATTAGTATCCACCGTTGCTATTATAGGTAATTTAAGTAAATTTGCTTCTTTAACAGCGATCTCTTCTTTTTTGGGGTCAATAATGAATATTATATCCGGAATTTTTTTCATTCCACGTAAACCACCCAAGTTTTTTTCTAATTTCTCCAAATTTCTGCGTATGGTGGCTTGTTCTTTTTTGGGTAGTTTTGAAAACTCTTCACTTTCAACGTATTCCGTTAATTGCTCCAATTTATCAATTCTTGATTTTATTGTCTTGAAGTTAGTTAATAAACCGCCAAGCCATCTGTTGTTTACAAAAAATTCTCCACATCTGCGTGCTTCATCGGCAACGATTTGCTGCGCCTGTTTCTTAGTTCCAACGAACAACACTCTTTTCTTTTCCATGACTGAATTTTTCAGAAATTCATAGGCATCATCAATACTTCTTAAAGTCTTTTGTAAATCAATAATATGAATCCCTTTTCTTTCAGTAAAGATATAAGGCTGCATCTTGGGATTCCATCTTCTCGTTCTATGACCAAAGTGAGCTCCTGCTTCAAGTAACTGTTTCATACTTACCACTGACACAAAAATACACCTCCGTAGATGTTTGATTTGGTTTTCTAACCTCCACCTTCCTTTTTTTCACCGACCCTTTTACGGGCACCGAGGTGAAAAACGAAAGATGTGAGTGTTATTTTACATTACCGTTCTATTTTGTTCCCCCCAAAGTCCTTCTAAATCGTAGAATTCTCTACTCTCTTCAGAGAATATATGAACTATAAAGATACCAGCATCGATTATCATCCAATCGGTACTTTGACCTTTATCGTAAAATGTTATGGGTATATCTTCGTCTTTTAGATACCTGACTACTTGGTCTCTTAATGCCACTCTATGTGGTTCTGAATTTCCTGTAACAATGACAAAGTAATCAACCATCAACTCAGAATCTTCCATGTCAAGTACTACAATATTTTCTCCATCTTTCTCTTCTAGCAATTCTACTATTTCTTTAACGGAATTCAAAACATCAGTTTTTAACAAAAATTTACCACCTCCACTGGAATTTTTTTACTTTTTTAACATTTCTAAATTTATTAGCGCCCCTTCGCCCCGC
>NZ_AZRM01000054.1 GCF_002895605.1 Petrotoga miotherma DSM 10691 | reverse complement strand
TTTCCTTCCAATCTTCCTGCCATAATATGAATCCCTCCTTTTACTGTGAATATTTTCACAATTAACGATAAATAAAAACGACTAAATTAATCGTATCTAAATTATACCATATTTTTTTAAAAGAAAAAGCATTTATGTTAAAATATTAAAAAGAAATCTTTTTATGGAGGTGTGTTATGTCAAAAAAAATAACCTACGGAATGGTTGGTGGATCCATAGATTCTATGATAGGTGAGGCACATAGAAACGCAATATTATCAGATGGAAGGGCCAAATTAGTTAGTGGCTGTTTTTCAAGGGATTATAAAAAAACATTAAAAACAGGCAAAAAATGGGGCATAAAGAAAGATAGATTGTATGAAAATTACTTGGAAATGGCCGAAGAGGAGAGCAAAAAGAAAAATAAAATTGATTTTGTAGTTATTGCGACTCCGAATGCTTCCCATTATGAAATAGCTAAAACCTTCTTAGAAAAAGGTATAAACGTTGTCTGCGATAAACCCCTCACAACAACAGTAAAAGAAGCTGAAGAGTTAAAACAGTTAGCAGATGATAACGATCTTTTGTTGTGTGTGACGTATTCATATGTGGGGTATCCGGTGATTTCCTTAGCAAGGCACAAAATAGAAAAAGGTGAGTTAGGTGAAATAAGGTTTGTTAACGTACAATATATTCAGGGATGGCTCGCTAAAAAGATCGAAGATGAAAACAAACAAGCCCAATGGAGATTGGATCCAAACCAAAGTGGTTTTGCCAATACTACAGCCGACATAGGCAGTCATGTGGAAAACATGGTTTCATATCTTATTGGAAAAGAAATCGATAGTTTATGTGCTCGCCTTGATACTTTTGTTGAATCGAGAAAATTAGACGACAACTCTACTGTGATGATAAATTTTAAAGATAAAAGTAAAGGGTTACTTTACATGTCTCAAATTGCCATAGGAGAGAACAACAATTTCAACATTTCTGTGTATGGTTCAGAAGCTACACTGAAATGGAGTTTTAAGCAGGCAAACAAATTAACAATTTTGCATGAAGACCACGAAGAAGAGACAATTCAAAATGAGGATGAAATTCCTGGAACAAACATAGGTTTCAAAAATACTTATACCGCATTTATCACCGATTTAATAAATAAAAAGAACGGTGAAATTTTAACCAACGACAATGCCCATTTCCAAAGTGTAAATGCGGGATTAAGAGGGATGAGGTTTATTGAAAAATGTGTAGAAAGTTCAAAAAATGGAGGCATTTGGGTCAAATTTTAAAACCAAACTCCTTTATCCTTATGGGTGGGGAGCGGGGTGAAAGGGCGCTAAAGAAAGGTTAGAGATGCTAAAGAAAGTAAAAAACTCAACTAAGAGGAGGGATAAAATATGTTCAAAAGATTGACTTATGGAATGGTAGGAGGAAGTAAAGACTCTCAAATAGGTATAGTTCACAGAAAAGCTATAAATCTTCATGGGAAGGCAGAATTAGTCTGTGGAAGTTTTTCAAGAAACTTCAAAAACACTTTGGCAACAGGCAAAGAGTTAAAAATAGAAGAGAAAAGATTGTACAGAAATTATGAAGAAATGGCTGAGGAGGAGTCTAAAAGGCCCGATAAAATAGATTTTGTATCCATAGTTACACCCAACAGTTCACATTATGAAGTGGCAAAAAAATTTTTAGAATCTGGAATAAATGTGATGTGTGAAAAACCATTAACCATAACTCTAAAAGAAGCTGAAGAACTAAAACAGTTAGCAAGAAAAAACAACCTACTTTTTGCTGTTGCTTACTCCTATACGGGTTATTCTATGTTAAGATACGCACGGGAGTTAATTAAAAGAGGGGAAATAGGTGAAGTTAGATTTATCAATGGTCGATACATAAGTGAATGGATGGCAAAGGTCCCATTTGCCGGTAAAAATGCTCGCCATGAATGGAGATCAGATCCAAAAGTTTCAGGTCTATCCAACTGTGTCGCTGATATCGGAGTACATGTTAATAACGTGGTTTCTTTCCTAACAGGGTTAAAGATAAAGACCTTAATCGCCAGAATGGACAAGTTTGTAGAGCCAGATAGACTTGATGATAATGCATCTATACTAATAAATTACGATAATGGGGCAGAAGGAATATACTGGACGTCTCAAATTGCTGTGGGACATGAAAATACTTTGGATATCGGTATATATGGGGCAAAGGGATCTATAGAATGGTCACAAGAACACGCAAATTACTTGAAGATCTCTAAAGTGAATCATCCTTTTATAACCTTATCAAGAGGAAGCGAAAAGGTTGATGATTTTATTAAAAATGATTATGTGACTCCTGGTGGGCATCAGGAAGGGTATGTTGAAGCCTTTGCAAGGGTATACGATAAGTTTATAAACGCTATTACAAAAAAGAAAAAAGGAGAACTTTTAGAACAAAGAGACTTAGATTTCCCCACTATAGAAGACGGAGTAGATGGTATGCGGTTTATAGAAAAGTGTATAGAAAGTGCAGAAAAAGGTGCTAGTTGGGTAGAGTTTTGAAATTATCTTGGTTCGATTTTCTAATAGCAAGTATTTTCTCCTTTTGATGGTGACTTATTATTATCTAACATATAAAAAACATCCGCTTTACGCGGATGTTTTGATGATACGATTT
>NZ_AZRM01000053.1 GCF_002895605.1 Petrotoga miotherma DSM 10691 | reverse complement strand
GACCTATTTCTGAAGTGGGTATGATATAATAAATTAAATAAACAAATTAATCATCTTATATTTTATCACATGTAACTTTCATCTCAAAAGGGAATTATTTGGGATTAGAAGCTATTAGAACTAATTAAAAGCGATTAAATACGATTAGAGCCCAAAATCTTAGTTTTCCTTAAAAATGACAAATTTTGTTATAACTTTTATTGAAAAAACAAAAATAATTTAATATTTCGAACTAAACTACGGGAGGTAGGGCGTTAAAAAAGTTTTACAGTTTCTAAAAATATTAATTATAAAAGAATAGAAGTTTAGGGAGGATTAATTATATGAGAGTAAAGTTAATAATGGTTCAAAGTATGAATGGAAAAATTCGAATGTCAGATGATTCACAAAGAAGTTGGTCCTCGGTAGAAGATAAAGAACATTTCTATAATATAACCAGAGATATTGGCATAGTACTTATGGGTAGAAAAACATTTGAAGAGATAGGTTCTCCTTTAAAAAAAAGAATTAATATTGTGTTGACAGGAAATCCTGAAAAATATAAAGACGTTGAGTTGAAATATGACAAATATCTTTACTTTACAGACAAACCTCCAGAGATATTATTGGATGAACTAGAGAAGGAAGGACACACTGAAGTTGCATTAATAGGGGGTTCTACAATAAACTCCTTGTTTTTAGAAAAAAATTTAATTGATGAAATCTTTCTAACTATCGAACCGGTGATTATTGAAGGTGATCTATCGATTTTCAAATACGTGAATGATAAATATAATTTCAAGCTAAATGATTTTAAAAAATTAAATGAAGATACTATTCTTTTGCATTACCTGAAAACTGATGATAAAAAATAGCCTCTTACGAAATAAAAGAATTTTTCAGAGATATAATGGGGAGTGAGGGGAAAGGGCTCTAAAAAAAGATCAAAAAAGAGGTGGGAATAGAGTGGTTAATTTTGTCTCTTTTGGTGAGGTGTTGATAGACTTCATCTCTAAAGATTATGTAAGAGGATTGAAAAATGCAACTTCCTTTGACAAATTTTTAGGAGGTTCACCAAGTAACATAGCTGTTAACATCTCTAAACAAGGTTTCAAATCTGCTATGATTTCGAGGATAGGTAAGGATCCTTTTGGAGATTTTATCCTTGAACAATTAAATAATTATAATGTGGATGTACAGGCTATTTTACAAGATGAACGATTTTCTACAGACATTGTTTATGTTTTGAAGTCTAAATCTTCTCCCGAATTTTATCCATTGAGATCTGCCTCTTTAAATTTAGATATTACTGATTCATATCTTGATATTGTAAAAAAAGCAAATATCTTTCACTTTTCTTCTTGGTCGTTATCTTCTGATAATAACCTAAAAAATACACTCAAATTGTTAAAAGTTGCCAAAAAAAATAATGTTTTGATAGGATTTGATCCCAATTATAGAGAGATATTGTGGAAAACATCTTTAGAAATAGAAGATGTTCTAAAATTGATTATGCCTTACGTGGATTTTATCAAACCCTCTCTAGATGATTGTATACATATTTTCAAGGAAAATAAAAATGAAGAAGAATACATAAATCATTTCCATGAGCTAGGAGTAAAAAACGTAATTCTTACATTAGGTGAAAAGGGATTTATATTTTCTGACGGTAAAAAAAATACACATTTTGAGTCCTATGCAAAAGAGGTAATAGACACAACGGGAGCAGGGGATGCATTTTGGTCAGGTTTGTACATAGGAACGATTATAGGTTTAGATGTTATAAAAGCCGCCAGGTTGGGGAATGCCTTTTCAGCAGAAAAGTTAAAATATGTGGGAGCGATATGTGATATAAAAAACTATAAAGAACTATTAAAAGAATACCTATAAGCTTTTGCTACAGTAATGCCAATTAAAACATCACATTTATTAATGAGCAAATTACCCACCTCGTTCATCGAAGCCCCTGTAGTGTACACATCATCTATAATAATAATATTCTTCGGGGGGACGTGAATCAATTTTATCTTGTTTTTAACGTTTTCATTTCTCTTTCGATAATCCAATTGAGCTTGTCTTTTATGAGTTTTTGAGGAAAAGAGATTTATTATAGGGAAGCCTAAGATGTCAGAAAAATGGTGAGCAATTAAGTGAGCGGGTACAAAACCTTTTTCATGAATACTTGAGAAATTTGAAGGTACATATGACACAGTATAATTTAGTTCTGGAAATTTTAAATCTATAAAAAACTTTGCTAGCATATTTCCAAAAATTTGGGCAATTTTTGGATGTGAATGGTATTTGAACTCTTTTATTAAGTTGGACAAAGGATACTCGTATTTTCCATAATGATAAACTTTAAAATCACCTTCTGAAAGAGAAGGTGAGTGAAGATTCCCTCTGCAATTGTCGCAAATAAGTTCTCCAAAGTCTACCGCTTTTTCACAAACCAGGCAGTGAGGTTCAAAAACTGCGGTCATTATCTTTTTAAAAATTTACTACCATCTCCGCATTTAGACGTAGAAGTGCATTTAACGCAGCAAGTTTTAAATTACCGTTTTCATAAGGGTCTTTAAGTATTTGATTTGGGATTTCCCAATAATCTTTTGCTTTAAAAAATTTCAGTAGATTAACGGCGGCTTTTCTTAGGGAAATAGGATACATTTTGTTGAGAGCGATTAATGATATATCTTCTATAAAATTATCTAATTTTAATTTTCTTATTATTTTCAACCCTTCCCTTATTCGTTTGGAGGATAATGAATTTAGAAAGTTAGGAACGTAATCTTTAAGCATATAGTCTTGAAAATAAATGAGATAGTCACTTGCACCGATGACTAAGTCATCGTCTACGGCAGATAATAAGTCTCTACAAAAATCTACATAACTCATATCTTCCTTTTCAGTAGCTAATTTCAATCCAAACTTAACGATTTTTGCCTCTTCACTGTTCACCAATTGGTCGATCAACCAGGTAGGAATAGAATCAATTCCACAAACTTTCTTTGAGGTATTTGCAGCAAGCTGAAGAATGTGAATATCTTTTTCTTCCTGCAAGATTTTTTCGATGAATTTATTTATAACTTCACACGGTAAACCAGAAAAGAATTTTATTATTATACCTTTTGTTTCATTGTTGCAATCAAAATAAGTTTCTTTTAAAGAGTTAAAAAAGGTATAGGCATCTTCTCTTTCATAAAATCTTCTTAGCGCCATAACCTTAACGCTTTTATCTACTTGTTCGGATTTTAAGGTTTCAGAGATGTTCTGCAAAGCAGAAATCAGCTGTTTTATTTTAATATAGGGATCGTTTTTCATTTTACTAATAATCTTTTCTGAATCTTCGGGGTAGAATTCCAAAAAGGTGGATATCAGTTGATATCTAACCATTGGATCGGGATCTTCGGTAAACTCCAAAATAAATTCTATAGGTTTTATATCCATTTGAATGTAGCTGATAATTGCTTCTTTTCTAATGTTTGCTGAAATGTCTTTCAAAGACTCTTTTATAGTATTCTCATCCAAAAGACCCATTTTATCTAAGTACCTATATGCAGAAAATCTGACATTTTTATCGGGATCTTTTAAATACTCTTTAATCCTTGGGGCATCAATTTTTTGCTTTGTTAATTCTTGAATAGCTTTGGATTTAAAAGAAGGATAAGGAGAATCCAACATATCAAAGTAAATTTGAATATTCTCTGACTTTATTCTTTCTTCTAAAATTTTGTAGGTTTCGATTATTTCATTAGCCATTGATTACTGATTTCCTCCTAAGTTTTATCTTTTGGGGTTTTTAGAAACTTTAAAACATGTGTTAGCGCCCCTTCGCCCCGC
>NZ_AZRM01000052.1 GCF_002895605.1 Petrotoga miotherma DSM 10691 | reverse complement strand
AGGGGGCGATACCTACTCTCACACGTCTTAGCGTACTACCATCGGCACGATACGGCTTAACCGTCAGGTTCGGTATGGTTCTGGGTGTTTCCCGTATCGTTTTCTTCACCCCCTATTACTCATTCACAAGTGCATAGAGTTTCGTCCAAAGCCTCGGGCTATTAGTACCGCTCGGCTCAATACTTCTCAGTACTTACACCTGCGGCCTATCTACGTCTTCTTCTCAGACTGCCCTTACCTCTTACGAGTGGGAAGCCTCTTGTTTGGGCCCGTTTCCCGCTTAGATGCTTTCAGCGGTTATCGGTTATATGTGTGGCTACTCAGCTCCTGCTATTTGCATAACAGCTGATTCACCAGGGACATACTCACTCCGGTCCTCTCGTACTAGGAGTAACCCCCTTCAAGCTTCCTACCCCCGCAGCAGATAGGGACCGAACTGTCTTACGACGTTCTGAACCCAGCTCACGTACCGCTTTAATGGGCGAACAGCCCAACCCTTGGGACCGGCTTCAGCCCCAGGTTGCGATGAGCCGACATCGAGGTGCCAATCCACGCCGTCGATGTGAACTCTCGGGCGTGATTAGTCTGTTATCCCCGGGGTAACTTTTATCCGTTGATCGACGGCCCTTCCTCTCAGAACCGCCGGGTCACTAAGTCCAGGTTTCCCTCCTGTTCGACTCGTCAGTCTTTCAGTTAAGCAGGCTTTTGCCTTTGCACTCTTCAGTGGATTCCCAACCCACTTGAGCCTACCTTCGAACACCTCCGTTACCTTTTTGGAGGCAACCGCCCCAGTTAAACTGCCCTCCTAACACTGTCCAGGTCAAGCTCTTCACTTTCTCCCGTTAGTAACCCATCGTTGTAAGGGCGGTATCCCACGGCCGGCTCCAGCTGCCCTGGCGAGCAGCTTTCTTCGCCTCCCGCCTATCCTGTACATACAACGATAAGTTACAATGTCAGGTTACAGTAAAACTCCACGGGGTCTTTCCGTCTAGCTGCGGGTCCTCGGCATCTTCACCGAGACTGTAATTTCACCGGATCCTTCGTTAAGACAGCTCCCTAGTCGTTACGCCTTTCATGCAGGTCGGAACTTACCCGACAAGGAATTTCGCTACCTTAGGACCGTTATAGTTACGGCCGCCGTTTACCGGGGCTTCAGTTCGAAGCTCTCACCTCTCCCCTTAACCTTCCGGCACTGGGCAGGCGTCAGTCCCTATACTTCCACTTCCGTGTTCGCAGAGACCTGTGTTTTTGGTAAACAGTCGCTAGGGACTTGTCACTGCGGCTCTATTAGTATGATTACTCATACTAATAGTCCACCCCTTCTCCCGAAGTTACGGGGCCTTTTTGCCTAGTTCCTTAACGAAGGTTATTCCGCTCCCCTTTGCCTTCTCAGCTCGTCTACCTGTGTCGGTTTCCAGAACGGGCAGTAAAAGTATCTTCACTACACGAGGCTTTTCTCGACAGTGTGATTGTCTACCGTTGGCCTTGCGGCCTCCCCATCACGACTCCTCC
>NZ_AZRM01000051.1 GCF_002895605.1 Petrotoga miotherma DSM 10691 | reverse complement strand
GTATCAAAATCAAGGAGTTTATTGCTTTGGAAATCAATTGCACAAACTGTATTAGTTAGAGAACTCACATCGATACCGACAAACAAAGTAGATAAAACGTCGTAATTCATAGTTATTTCACCACCTTTCGAAAAAAGATAAAGGATGAAAGAAAGAGATGCCCTAATCTTAGCAGCCAAAGGCAACCTCGCGCTCTATGAGCATCCACCAATGAAAAATAGCCTTGCTGATGGCCTAATCAAGGGGTGATGCAGTAATCGGTTAGCAAGTTGACTGCTAAGTCAGGAAACAAGCTTTTTAGGCAACGGCCAAAAGGCCTTGCAGGGGGGCAAGGAATCTTCCCTCGCTAATCATCCTGGTACTATTTTAGCATTAGGGCATCTCTTTACAAAAGAAATAATAAAAAAGATCAAAAGACAGATTTTTAGTACCATTTTTTAAGTTTCATAACTATACATATTATACGAGGGGGTTATGAGTATGAAGAAAAAGTGGTTAGTAGTTATGTTAGTAAGTTTTTTAAGTGTTTTTGTGCTTTTTGGATGTTTACCGACCCAGTCGGAAGAAGAACCGGAAGAACCACCAGAAGAAGAAGCAGTTCTGTTAAAAGCGTATCTTCCTGAATCAACTCCAGCAACCGCCACTACTATTTACTTAGTGGGAAGTTACAATAACTTCGAATTTACTTCTGCAGCAACATCTGAAATAAAAGTAGAAGGGGAACAAATGTATGCAGAATTCGATATTTCGACTTTGTTCGACGATGAGGATTATCCAGTATTTTATAAGTACACCTACGATGATAGTTGGGATTTTCAAGAAGCAGATCCAAATGGAAATGATTTTGGATACAAAAATAGAAGGTTGGACGTAGCTCCTGAAAGTGATGTTGTGGAGGTCGTTCTTAATTGGAAAGGGATGGATCCCATCGATTATACTGATTTGCAGCAAGAAGTAACGGTTAATTTCATTGTACATGTACCAGAAGGAACTGAGGGCGATGCAATATATATGAAAGGGTTGAATGGGGACTGGAATAGCTCAATAACTTTGAACAAAGATGCAGATACTGGGTATTATACAACCGAGGCAACAACTACCTCTTATACCGTACGAGAATATAAGTTCACACTATCTGAGGATTGGACTACTCCTGAAGGAAATGCCGATGGTGGATATCTTGAGAACAGAATAATTATTTTAACCGATGATGCGACAATTGTAAACGTTGTAGAAAGTTGGGCTCAGTAACAGAGTACTAAAAAACCAAGAAGAAAGTCCTTCGGGGCTTTCTTCTTTCAATAACGGAGGTGAATTTTTTGAAAAAGAAAATTTTTTATGTACTTCTTGGCGTTCTCGTTGTATTTACCTTATCTGGTTGTATGATGAACTTACTCGATATTACCCTTGATCCAGGGATTTATTTGGGTTACTCAAAAAATAACAATATACCTACTACGGATGATCTTTTAACTTACGATGGAACTTTAGGGCTTTATACAATCACCATACCCACTTCAGATCTTACCTATGAAGAAATAGATGAAGGAGGGGCGATATTTGAGTTAAGCTATTACAAGATTCTCTACGTTAAAAGTGATGGTAATATAGCATCTGCTTCGATACCTATTTGGAAGGACGTAGTAGAAAATAATAATTTGGAACGAATAACAATTTACTTAGATAAAGCAAAGATGGAAGAAGGTAAAGCAGTAGGTGTTGGAGATGATACCAAATTATTGCAAGATTGGTATTTGGCAGGAAATTGGGGAGCAAAAACTTGGGATGAGGATGCAATAAAGTTTGAAAGGCAAGGAGATGTTTTAGTTGCAACCATCAGCAAAGAGTTCAAAGCGAATGATACAATAAAATACAAGATAAAACCAACTCCAGGTTGGCAACCTTGGCATATGATATTCAACGGGGAAGTTTATTCTGATCAGTCTGACGATGCAGTTTATACTTTAAAAAGCAACACTAATGAACTTACCGTTAGATTTTATCCTAAGATAAGTTACATAGAGTTTGAAGAAAAGTGAGGTGAAATTGGTGAGAAATAAAAAAACTCCATTAATTTTTTTGATGATTGTAATTACAACCGTTTTTTTTGGAAGTGTTAATCTCAATGGAAGTGTAGAATTAAATTTAAATTATGATTTATCTGATGAAGAAGAAGCTTCGTTTTATGATTCTTTCAACAAAGCGGATCTATATTTTAAATTCTTTGGTGAAGGCTTACGTGGCGAATTCAATTTAAACAAGGATTCAAGCGATCAGTTGTGGGTTTCTTCTTCTGAATTTACATACGAATTAGAGAACTTAGATCTCACTACATATTGGAACAGAAAAAGTGTCTCAACGGATGATTGGTTGAAAATAATCAACAATGAAAAGGTTGGATCTGTGAATGGTCTAAAGTTGTATGCCGATTTGGATAACTTTGGTAATATGAATTTCTATGCGGTAGATAAAAGTGGGTATCTTTTTAATTTGTTAAATTATAGGCTTCCCGAGCTTGGCGGAGTAAATTCAAGTGTCTTATACTTAAAAGATTACAAAAACGAGTCATCTGATTATTATGAGATGATGGGATTTGATTTCAATGTTGGAACTTTTGAAGGTGTAAAACCGTACGGAGAAGTCGTTCTTTCTTATCAACAAGATGTGGAAAATGCTTCCTATAGTATAGAAGATAATTATCTTTTGTTTGGTGGGGTAAGGGGAGAATTAGGTCAATTTGAGTATAATTTCAATACAACATACATTTCAGATGATTTTTACAGAGGATATTCTCCAGATAGTTTGATGGAAAACATTTATTTGGAGGGTTCCTACAACGATATAAGATTGACAAATAAATTGGAGTTGGATTTTGGCACCGAAACCTATATAGATAGACTTAGAACTAATTTATACATCGACAATTTAGAGTTGTATGTATCTGGAGATTTCGATGGTACCTTCTCCGATTTCGTGATGGATGGATCAGAAATGTCAATTACCTATAGCCAAGATCTTTCTATCCCATTTTTAACTTCCTACAAAGCATCAATTTACAAGAGAGGATGGGAGGATGATTGGAGTGAAATTACCTCATACAAACCCTTTAGGTTGTATTTAGAAGGGAATTATGACCTTTTTGATTTTAAAGGTAATATTAAATATGCTTTTGGTAATCCAGTTTCAGAAGAATCTTTTCAATCGTTGGGAGAACTTTATTATGCAGATATTTCAAGGAACTTTGATCAATTTTCCGCTATGGCAAAAGTTCAGTATATACAAGGGATCATCGAGAAATATTTCACTGCCTACGGCGAGATCACTTATTATGTGCCAAAAGGTAATATCAAATTTTATATAGGTAATGGCGACTTTGACAATGTTTTATCTTTTAAAAAACAAATAGGTGTTACTACTACTTTCAATTTTTAAAAAATAGGGAGAATATGGAGGTGGAAAGATGAAAAAAATAGTTTTTGTTCTTTTATTTTCTTTGTTGGTAGTGGTTTCTTTCTCTAAGGTGTATGTTGAAGATGGCAAGGTAGTTTTTGAATATGAAAATGAAACCGCTGATACGGTATTTTTAGCAGGGTCTTTTAATAACTGGAGTACGACCGCTTGGGAAATGGAATACAGTGATGGAGTTTGGATTTATGTGGCAAATGATTTACAACCAGGTGTTTATGAATACAAATACGTAGTAAATGGCACAGATTGGTACGAGGATCCGGAATCTCCTGATTACGTGCCAGACCCATATGGAGGAAGGAACTCTTCCTTTGAGTTGGTTTTAGTGGATGGAGAGTTGCAAATCGCTGCGCCCGCGGCTGAAGCAGCAGCAGAGAAAGCGTCCATTATTTCAGGAGAATATGAATTTAATTTAAAAGCTAAATTAGAGAAAGAGACAGGGTTTTTAAGCGATCCAGTTGTTTCGAATGAGGTTATATTGAGTATAAATCCAGATATTGAAAATGCTGATCTGCAATTAAAAATAGGGGCTTCATCTCTCAACTACCAGTTTAAGGTTTACGGTATGAAAGCGTTATGGCTACAAGATATGTATTCTTTGGGTGCATTTTATAAAACAGAAGTAAATCCAAAATATAATTTTGATTACGAAAATCCAGAAGAGAGTCTAGCCGGTTTTACTATTTTCTTAAATTGGAACAATTTTGACTTAGGAATAGATCTATTTTCCCAAAATGATAAGTTTAAATCTGGAATCTTTGGTTCTTATTCTACAGACGATTATGCTCTAAGTGCTTTGTTCGATACCGTGGATGCCACTTCTTTGGTTGTTAGGGCTGATGCATTCGGTTTATACGCTGAAGTCGATCTCGAAGATTTTGAATTCGATAACGTGTCAGTAGGTTACGAAAAAGAAGATACTTTTTCTGTTAAGATGAAATATTCAAATTCAACTAAAGACGTAACCGCTGAAGCCAAAGCAAATTATCAAAGCTTTGATTTGAATGCAGCTGTTTATTATGAAATGGAAAACAACAATTTTTATGCCCTTAAGGTTGGTGGTGGTTACGAGTTCTTAGAATCTTTTAGAATTGGTGGAGATGTTTACTACAACGCAGATGAGAAGTTAGGATACAACGTTAACCTCAAAGCAGCAAATGAAGAAATGCCAGTAGAGTTAATATTATTATTTGGAAATATAATAGATACAACAGATTTAGCCACTTTTGATGAGGATAAGTACCTTTCGATATCAATGGTTGCAGAATTTTAGCTAATCTCTCCCTTCTACATATACAAAAAGAGATCTTTGTTTTTGATAATTATCAATTCAATAGGGACTGTCAAACAGTCCCTATATTTTTATGAAAAAATAAGTATTCTTAACTTTAACCTTTGCAGCAGGAAATTTTTCTTCTGCTATCTTAGGGTGGTTTAGGATTTCATCTATTACTTTCTCTTTCCCTTTGTATGAACTTAGAAAAAGGATATTTCTTGCGTTGTTCAGCAATTTGTACGTGGCGGTAATTCTCGGTACTTTTGGTGTTCCAGATGGTGGTGTGGCAGTGAATAACTTTGTATTTTCTTCTAAAGTGTCACTTGAAGGGAACAAAGATGCTGTGTGGCCATCTTCTCCTATTCCTAGTAGTATTAAATCAAAAACGGGATTTTGTGTTCCAAAAAAGTTGATTATTTCTTTTTCATACTCTTGTGATGCTTTTTCTATAGGTAGTTCTGTTTTTATCCTATGTACATTATTTGTAGGAATATTAATCTTGCTTATTAGCAAATCGTATGCCCATTTGAAATTACTTTCTTCACTTCTTTGATCGACGTATCTTTCGTCTCCCCAAAAAATGTGAACTTTCTCCCAATTTATTTTATTTTTGTACTCTGATGCCAATTTTTCATAAACAGGAAGTGGTGTTCTTCCGCCTGAGAGCATTAAGGTGAATAATTTATTTTCTTCTATGCTTTTTTTATACAGTTTATAAATTAGGTTTGCGGTCTCTTTGTGGAACTTTTGGGGATCTTCAAAAAACTTTGCTTGCATATAAATCCTCACTTTCAAAGTCTAAGTTTCGCCAACTTCTATTATCTTTTGCTAATAACTCAAAAGATTCTTTTGGTCCCCAAGTACCAGCTTTGTATAATCTCAGCCCATTATGTTTTTCTTCTTCCCATTTTTCTAAAACAGGGGTGAAGATTTTCCAAGAAATTTCCATAGCGTCACTTCTTACAAAAAGTGTTTGATCACCCAACATGGCGTCCAAAAGAAGCCTTTCATATGCATCAGGACCTTTGAATTTGAAGAATTCGTCATAATTGAAATCCATAGTTAATGTATTTAAACAAAGCTTGGAACCGGGTTGTTTGGCTTGGATCTTCAGTGAAAACCCTTCGTCTGGTTGTATATTTAGAATGAGAGCATTTTTTTCTAAGGTTATATCATTTTTAGCAAATATTGAATGGGGAACGTCTTTAAAGATTATGACGATTTCTGTAACTTTTCTTTTCAACCTTTTTCCTGCCCTTAAATAGAAAGGTACCCCACTCCATCTCCAATTATCGATTAAAAATTTAGCCGCTACAAATGTTTCTACAAAGGAGTTTGGATTAACATTCTTTTCTTCTGTATAAGCGGAAACTTCTTTACCATTTATCATTCCATCAATGTATTGACCTCTTACAAAGTATTCGTCTATCTTGTCTTTTTCAAAAGGCCTTATAGTCTTCAATAGTTTCGTTTTTTCGTCTCTAACGCTTGTATCTTCAAGGGATGCTGGTGGTTCCATAGCTACCAGAGTCAAAAGCTGCATCATATGGTTTTGAAACATGTCTCTTAATAAGCCAGCTTGTTCAAAATAACCCGCCCTGTGTTCAACACCTAATGTTTCAGCTACGGTTATCTGAACGTTATCTATGTATTTATAATTCCAAATAGGTTCAAAGACAATGTTTGCAAATCTAAGCATCATTATATTTTGAACGGTCTCTTTACCAAGATAATGGTCAATTCTGTATATTTGGGTTTCATTTAGATACTTATGAAGCTCTTCGTCTAATTCTTTTGATGTGTTAAAATTACTGCCAAAGGGTTTTTCTATAATTATTCTTGAATAAGAATTTTCGCTTTCTTTGGTCAAATTAAATTTTCCCAAACGTTTAATTATTTCTAAATAGACATTTGGTGGTGTTGAAAGATAAAAAAGATGATTTTCTTGGGTGTTGAAGAGTTTATCCAAATAATTTAATTTATTTTTTAATTCCAAATAAAGGGTATCATCATCGTAAAAACCTGAAGTATAAAAAACTTTTTCAACAAACCTTGAAATTATATAGCTATCCTCGTTTTCTTGCAATAATCTATTTTTGATTTCTTGGCGGTATTCCTCATCAGTGAATTTAGATCTTGCTATTCCCAGTAAGAAAAATTCATTAGGCAATAGGTTCTTTTTGAACAACGTATATATAGAAGGGATCAATTTTCTAAAAGTCAAATCCCCGGAGGCTCCAAATATAATTAAAGAAGAAGCTCCAGGTTTTATTTCTTCACAAATATTTTTTCTTGAAAGATGTTTTGTTATTTGTTCCATGTACTAATTTCCACCTCTTTGTATAGCATATTTTATTGTCCTTAAAAACACTAAAAACTACTTTAATTAGTTAAATCTAGTCTGCTTTAGCGCCCCTTCGCCCCG
>NZ_AZRM01000050.1 GCF_002895605.1 Petrotoga miotherma DSM 10691 | reverse complement strand
GCCCCTTCGCCCCGCTCCCCGCCCCACAGTTGGCCCTTTTAAAATTCTTGAAGTTTTTCTGATTTCAAAAGTTCTATATTTTCTTTGACGTTGCCATCTGAAGCTATGTAAGCTTTAATACTTGCCGCTTTTAAAGCTGTCAAAGCATTTTCTCCAACATTTTTTGAAATTACTGCATCTATTCCCCGTTCTGAAAGTTCATTCACAATTTTTGTTCCTGCCCCGTGTTCCTGGCTATTGTCAGGAGAAAAAAACTCATAACTTTCATTTTCTGTATCGTAAACTAAAAAGTAAGCTGCTCTCGCGAATCTTTCATCTAATTCGGATTCCAATGTCTTTTCTTTAGATGGAACTGCAATTTTCATTTTTACACCCCTTTTTATTTATTAAAAAGTATTTGTGAGATTTTTTGATATATAGATTTTATGTACTTTGAAGAAATAGAATCTTCGTACAAGATTATCGGTTTGGCTTCTCTTGTAGCTAAATTCACCATTTCATCGAAAGGTATCTTTCCTAGAAGATCTATATTTTCAGAAAAGCACCATTCCTCCAGGGAAGAACTCACAGATTCGTTTAAATCAAATTTATTGATTACTACGCCAAATTTCACTCTCATTTTCTTCAAAGTTTCAACCGCTCTTTGAAGGTCATGGAATCCTGAAAGGGTAGGTTCGGTAACTATAATAGCATAGTTTACACCAGCTACAGACGATGTGGCAGGGCATCCTATGCCAGGAGCACCATCTATTATGATAACATCTTTTTTTAAATTTTCACCCACAGAAAAAGACTTTTTTCTTATCTCAGCTACCAAACCTCCTGAAGTTTCTTCCCCCGGATTCAAATCGCCATGAACCAAAACACCTTTTGGAGATTTTGATTCATAATAGTATCCAGCTAAATTTTCTACAAGTTTTATCGCCTTTTCGGGACAGGTGAGTACACAAAGTTTACAACCTTCACACGCATATTCGTTAATAACATATTTATCCTGTTGAAAATCTATTGCCTCAAACCTACATTTGTCTTTACAAATACCACAATTAGTGCATTTTTCGTAATCTATTTCTGCTTTTTTCCCACCATAGTATTCATAGCTTTGTTTTAACTCAACAGGTGATAACAACAAATGAAGGTTAGATGCATCAACATCGCAATCACTCATTACGGGATTTTGGAAAAGGTAGCTCAAAGAAGCAGATAAAGTTGTTTTCCCGGTTCCACCTTTTCCACTGATTATAGCTATTTGTTTCATACCAACACCTCTGTTATATTTTCGTACAAAAGTTCAAAATTTCTATGCAATTCTTCGGATTGATCTACGATCAATTTCCCCTCAGAGTACCATTTAGCTATTTCCTTATCAAAATCGATTTTCATAAGTAGAGGAATTTTTTCTTCCCCAAGGTACTCTGTTAACTCGGCAAATGCAGGATCGTAGCGATTGATTACCACTCCGTAAGGGATTTCCATTTCTTTAACTAACGACACCGCCAGTTTCAAATCGTGTAATCCAAAGGGAGATGATTCAGTTACTAAAACCGCAAAATCAACCTTTTGTAAAACTTCCACAACTGGACACGAAGTACCAGGAGGGGCATCGATTATAGTTACATCGTAATCATCCGAAATGTATTTTTTCAATTCTCTAATTATCCTCACACCTGATGGTTCTCCTATATTCAAAAGCCCCATCCCAAAGTCAAAAAAATCTGTCTTTCCAAATTTTAATTTTCCTAAGCTTTTAGGTTCTTCATCAATAGCTCTTACAGGGCAAATTTCAGAACAAACGCCACAACCGTGACATAAATTTTGGAAAACAAATACCCCTTTTTCAAAGACATTAATAGCTCCAAACTGACACTCTTTTGCACACAACCCACACAGTATGCAAGTTTCTTTATTTACTTTTGGTATGAGTACATCCACACTTTTTTCTTCTTCGAATTTGACGTTGTAGAATAAATGGTCGTTAGGCTCTTCTACATCCGCATCTAGAAGCAAAACTTTCATATTTTTTGAAAGAACTTTGGCAAAATTAGTAGATACCGTACTTTTCCCAGTTCCTCCTTTTCCACTTAAAATTGCTATCTTCAATGACAAATTGATCTCTCCTTCAACCGTTATGATGAATATAAGATATATAAAGGCAGGCACAACTCAATTTTTGATTAAAAGGGAGTTGTGCCCTAATATTAAAATTACTCTTCTTTTTTCTGGCTATCGTCTGTTTCTTTTAACATTCTTTCAATGTAGTTTAATTCGTCTTTCAAATACTCTTTTTGCGCTTCTAAAAAAGCCTTGTCACTTTCTACAGGATAAGTTGGTGGATAATACGCTCCTGCCCATCCTCCGTAGGCTCTTGGTCCGTAACCGAATCCTCCGCCATATCCAAAACCTCTACCGTAGCCGAAACCTCTTCCAAATCCTCTTGCACCATAACCGAAACCTCTACCATACGCACCACTGCATCTTCCTAAACCTCTACCTGTCATGGGGCCTAAACCTCTAGGTCCGGTTCCATCTAAAAAAGGCATAAGATAACCTCCTTTCATATATATGCTTTTTACATATATATTATACACAAAAAATCTTCTTTTGTCAATAAAAAATCATTTTGATTTTTTTGGTTTTTGGTGTAAAATTGAATTGATACCGTTAACGTTAACATTAAAAGAGGTGATAAAAATAAGTCGAAGTAGTTTTGTAACCATTAAAGATATCGCTGAAAAAGCAGGGGTTTCTGTCAACACTGTATCAAGGGCTTTAAACGATAAACCAGATATAAACCCTCAAACAAAAGAAAAGATCGAAAAAATTGCCCAAGAATTAGGTTATGTTAAAAACGTATACGCTACTATGCTCAAGTCTAATGTAACTCATACAATTGGAGTGATCATGTCCGATAGCTCCAACCCTTTCTTCTCTGAGGTATTCAAAGGTATTGATAAAGCAGCACGAGAGAATAATTATCAAATAATTATTATGAACTCTGAAGGTTTATACGAAAATGAAGAAAAATTTTTAAAAACTCTCTTAGAAAGGAGAGTTGACGGTATTCTCCTTTTTCCAATGCAAAAAAGTTATGAAGATATACAGGAACTGATAAAAGAGCACTTCCCTATAGTACTTGTAGGTAGAGAAATAGACGGTTGGAATGTGGATGAGATATTCAGTGACGAAGAAAAAGGGGGATATCTTGCAACCAAATACCTTATTGAAAAAGGGTGTAAAAAGATAAAAATGATCACCGATCAATTATATAACTCTGCTTCATATGGAAGGTTACAAGGCTATAAAAAGGCTTTAAAAGAGAAAGGGTTAGCGTTTTCAGAAAATGATATCAAGATATGTGAAGGGATACATGAAGGATACCACGTTAAAGCGGGGTACGATAAAACGATGGAAATGATCAGAAAAAAAGAAGAATTCGACGGAATATTTTGCTACAACGATCTAATAGCTTATGGGGCAATTAAAGCTTTGAAAGAAAATAATCTAAAGATTTCACAAAATGTTTCAGTAGTAGGTTACGACGATATAGCCTTTTCAAGGTTAATTGAGCCAGAGTTGACAACGGTAAAAGTTAAAAAGTTTGAAATGGGATATGAGGCATTTCAAATGTTGTATAAAAGAATAAAAAGTAAGCAAAGAGACAACTCATCAACGAGGAAAGTTTTAGATGTAGAACTTGTAGTGAGAAACTCTTAAACATAAAATAAGATATGGGTCATAGGTGGGTTGCAGGGCGAACGGGCGTTAAAGAAGGTTTAGAGATTTTAAAGGCAGTAAATTTAAACAAAAAAGGAGAGGAATTGTATGGCAGAATTACGTTGGAACCCTTTGTTAAAAACATACACAATGGTTGCCGATAATAGACAAAATAGGCCCCATTTACCTGAGGATTGGTGCCCTTTTTGTCCAGGGCCGGGTAAAAAAGTGCCTCCAGACTATGACGTTTATGCATACGACAATGATTTTCCCGCTTTAAAACTAGATCCAGATGAACCAAATATACAAGGAACGGATTTGTACAAAGTCGAAAAAAATTATGGAAAATGCGAAGTAATTTTGTATTCTCCTGATCACAATATTACTCTTCCTCAATTACCCGTAGAACATATATTTAAGTTAGTAAATTTATGGGTTGAAAGATTTGAGGAACTCTCAAAAGATGAAAAAATAAAATACATCTTTCCTTTTGAAAATAGAGGAAAAGAAGTAGGGGTAACGATGCTCCATCCACACGGTCAATTATATGCCTATTCCTGGATTCCATTGAAGTTAAAAGTCGAACTCGACAACTGTAAAGAATATTATGAAGAAAATGGGAAATGCCTTATTTGTGAAATGAACAAAGAGGAAAAGGAATTTCAAAAAAGAATTCTTTTTGAGAATGATTCATTTCTCGTTTATCTTCCCTTTTTTACAGACTACCCCTATGGAGCTTTCATCGTGAGCAAATCCCACAAAGGCAACTTATCAGAATTCGACGAAAAAGAAAAATGGGACCTGGCTGAGGCGCTAAAACTGTTAACTGGTGGCTTTGATGCATTGTTTGACAAACCTTTCCCTTACATGATGAATATCCATCAAACTCCTGTTAATTCAGAGGAATATGCAGATTCCAACAAATACTATCATTTTCATATTGAGTTCTATCCTCCTTTAAGAGACAAGGATAAAATAAAATGGTACGCATCAAGCGAGATGGGTGCTTGGGCTGCGGCAAATACCATGGCGGTGGAAGAAACTGCCATTACGTTAAGAAATGCAATAGAAAAATTCAAAAAAATACAATAGAGAGGTCGACAAAATGGATTTACTAAATACTTTTCAAGAAATCTACGGAGTCAGTAAAAAACAAGTACAAAGGTTCTTCTCTCCAGGAAGAATAAATCTGATAGGCGAACATATAGACTACAATGGAGGATATGTATTACCGGTAGCTATAAACCTTGGTATAAATGGCTTAATGAATTTGAGGGACGATAATTTAATCTACCTAAAATCTATGGACTTTCCCAACGAAGTAAAAGTAGATCTAAATAAGGGAGTGGATTATAGAAAGGAAGACAGTTGGGGGAACTATGCAAAAGGAGTTATAAAGTTTTTATTAGAAGATGGATTCCCCTTGAAGGGATGTAATATTCTGATTAAAGGAGAACTTCCAAATGGAGCTGGCCTTTCATCTTCTGCAGCTTTGGAAGTACTTATTGGATTCATGCTCTTATCTCAAAATCAAACCCCTGAAGAAATTGATAGAACATACCTTGCCCTCTTAGGGCAAAGGGTTGAAAATAAATTTATTGGTGTGAACTCTGGAATAATGGATCAATTTGTAATAGCAAATGCAAAGAAAGATCAAGCTTTACTGCTTGATACCCAAAACCTAACTTATGAATATATACCTTGTTATTTAGACGGGTATTCTCTGATTATTATGAATACAAACAAAAGAAGAGAGCTCGCTTCGTCTCAATACAACCAAAGAAGAAAAGAATGTGAAAGTGCTTTAGAAAAAATAAATCAAGTGAAAGAAGTAAAGGTCGATAATTTATGCCAGTGTAATGTAAAAGATCTCGAATTTCTTGATAATGAAATAGAGCTAAAAAGAGCAAGGCACGTAATAACAGAAAATCAAAGGGTTATTCAAGCTTCTAAATTATTAAAAAACAACGATATTGAAGGTTTTGGAGCTCTTTTAATCCAATCCCATAATTCCTTGAAAAATGATTATGAAGTGACAGGTTTTGAACTAGATACAATTGTTGACGAAGCTCTAAAAATCAAAGGCTGTGTGGGAGCTAGAATGACGGGAGCAGGATTTGGTGGGTGTGCCATTGCTTTGGTGGAAAAAAGTCAGGTAAAAACTTTCAAGGATCAAGTTTCCAAGAGTTATTATGAAAAAACCATGATAGAGCCATTCTTTTACGAAACAACAATCGAAGATGGAGTAAAAATTCTCAAAAACTAAGCAAATTTGAGCTAAATGGGAATAATCTCTTTTAATTGTCCTTAACTTACCCTAACTGTCCATAACAAAGTTTTGCAACGAATGTTAACTCTGATATAATTGTTTTGGTATCGTTCACGGTATCGATATCTATATTAAATATATGGAGGTGTGGAAAAATGAAGAAAAAGTTTTTTTTCGTTGTATCGATATTTTTGCTTTTTAGTAGTATATTTTTTGGTCAACTTGCTGGGAACATTCCTCGTGATGAAACACTGATAGCTGAAAGTACTGCAGGAAGGGTAACGGCACCTTCTAGATTTAATGTTTGGATAAATGCTTCAACATGGCCTCAAAGAGGAATACAGCAGGTGATGTTAGAACCATTATGGATGAACGAACAAGCTCTAGGTGAAATTATTAACTCTCTTGCCGCGGAAGGTCCAATCTACAACGAAGACTTTACACAGATGACAATCAAGTTAAGAAAAGGGTGCTATTGGAGTGATGGTGTTGAAATTACTGCAGATGATATTGTCTACGGTATTGAACTAACCATGAAAACCCCTGGAATGGCTTACCATGATCAGTTTGAACTTTACATTGACAAAGTTTACAAAACAGATGATTATACAGTTCTAATTGAATTGAAAGAACCCAACTCCCGATTCCACGCTAATTTTGTAGACAGATGGGGAGCATGGAGGCCTTTCCCAAAACATATTTTTGAAAAAGTAGAGGATCCTTTGACCTTTGATTTCAACCCTCCGATAAGCAGTGGTCCATATGTTTTGAAAGATTATGATCCTGCTGGTTATTGGACACTTTGGGAAAAGAGGGAAGACTGGGATAGGACCCCAAATGGAATGTTGTTTGGTGAACCAAAACCAAAAAACGTACTCTTCTATTACTATGGTACAGCTGAAATGAGAGTGATACAGCAATCCAACCACCAATTAGATGTAGCCTATTTTACACCAGAAAGTTTAAGAGCTGTGATAAATCAAAATGAATATTCTCGACCTTACAATCCAAATTATCCATGGATTGTTAATATAGACCCTTGTACTACAGGAATAACGTTAAATAATGATGTATATCCATACAACATAAAAGATGTAAGATGGGCATTGACTTTAGCTATAGATATTGTAGATGCGGCTGCTATTGCATATGACGGTGCTGTAGTTATGGCTAGTATGCTCCTCCCTCCTACTCCTGCATATCAAGAATGGTACTATGAACCTATGGAAGAATGGTTGAGAAACTTTACTCTAGACATAGAAGTTGATGGAGAACCATTTAAACCATATGATCCTAACGCTCCTTTACGCCTTGCTGAATATGCTAGAAGCCGAGGATATGATGTACCTGATGATCCTGAAGAAATTAGAGAATTATTTGGGCCAGGATGGTGGAAATACGCACCTGATGTAGCGGAACAACTGTTAGAAAGAAATGGATTTACAAGAGATAAAAATGGCAAATGGTTGTTACCAGACGGTACAGCTTGGGAAATTACAATATTAGCTGCTACTGACCCTGCTAAAGCTGATAACAAAAATCCTATAGCCGTAGCTCAGCAGTGGAGAAAATTTGGGATAGAAGTTAATGTTGAGACTAATGAAGCACATGGAGACTTGACAAGTTTGGGTGATTATCAAGCTTCTGGTGGTTGGCCTGCAATGGAACCATGGGGTGGGCATCCGGATTTGCATCGTACTTTTAATGTCTGGCATTCGCAATATTATAAGCCCATCGGAGAGCGAGCTGTCGGTAACGGAGCTACTTCTAGGTGGACAGATCCAAGGATGGATGAAATCATCGAAGAAATGGAAAAGTTGGATTGGGATGATCCAAGAAATATTGAGCTCGGAATGGAAGGGTTAAAAATACTTGTAGAAGAAATGCCTTCCATACCAACCTTTATTCATCCTTTGTTTTTGGTATATGATGAATATTATTGGACCAATTGGCCAAGCCCTGATAATTTGTATACTCAGCCTTGCCATTGTTTTCCAAACTTCAAATACATGCTCCCCTTCCTTGAACCAACAGGGAGAAAATAAGGGCTACAGATAAATACATTAAGCCCCCTTCGGGGGGCTTATTATGGAGGTGTAACACTTGCTATTTTTCAAGCGATACTTGCTACCAAGGATAATACAATTTCTAGTTGTAGTATTCGTAGGGATAACGGTGGTATTTATTGTACCCAGGCTAACGCCGGTTGATCCCGTACAACAAGTAATCAGTCAAATGACATCACAAGGAGCCTTCTTAGACCCAGCGGCTGTTGAAGCATTAAGGCAATCGCTCACAGAGATGTACGGATTGGAAGGAGGGATATTCCAACAATACGTTGCCTTTTGGGGAAGGTTGTTACATGGAGACTTTGGTCCATCACTCTTTCAATTTCCGGTA
>NZ_AZRM01000049.1 GCF_002895605.1 Petrotoga miotherma DSM 10691 | reverse complement strand
TCTATATAAAAGGATCTAACGCTACAGGAATAAACAAATATCTCAAGGAAAGTGGCTTAACTTGGAAAGATTGATATTTTATACTTCATTAATAACTTTTATTGTTTTACTTTTTCTCTATCCAACATTTATAAAATGGCTAAAAAAGAAACAATTCGGGCAGTATATCAGAAAAGAAGGACCAGATCTTCATAATTACAAGCAAGGGACCCCTACAATGGGTGGAATTTTATTCGTTCTCGCTATTTTTTTTCTAAGTATGCTCACCTTCTTTATCCAAAAGGAAGATTTATTTCTAATAATTGGAGTTGCTACTTTACTTTTTGGATTCATAGGATTTCTAGATGACTATCTGAGTATAAAAAAGAAAGATTCAACAGGGTTAACAGCCATACAAAAATTGTTAATGCAATTCTTATTCTCCATCTTTATAGTATATCTCATATCAAAAATGAATCCCCATTCGATATTGAAAATACCTTTCACAACTAAAAGCTTAGACCTAAAATATTTCTATCCGCTGTGGGGAATAATATACCTAACAGGTATGTCCAACGCAACAAATTTAACTGACGGAATAGACGGACTGTCCGCAGGAATTTATGTAACATCAGCACTATTCACCACACTGATTGCAGGCGTGAATTTTAATTACATTCCCATATTGATATTGCCTGTAATAGNNGGAATATTAGGTTCTTTAGCGTTATATTATTCTGTTGAACTTTTTACTATTTTAACCTGTTTTATATTTATTACAGAGATGTTTAGCGTTATAATACAAGTGGGAAGTTTCAAAATACGAAAAAAAAGAGTCTTTTTAATGGCTCCAATTCATCATCATTTTGAACTAAAAAAATGGAGTGAAGAACGAATCGTTCTAACATTCTGGACTATAAACTTATTAACTGGAATAGTCGCTCTAGGAGGAGTATTGTGAAGATTTGCCTTGTAGGATACGGAAAGAGTAACGCAGAGTTACTGACGAAGCTTTTAAAAACAAACCATCAAATCTTTGTCAGTCAAGACAGAGATTTTAAAAAAAGCGATGAAATATACTTTAAGAAAAACAACATTCAATATGAAACTGACCACAACGACCTTTTAAAAAACTGTGATTTGGCTATCGTAAGCCCTGGCATCCCTCCAAACAGTAAGGCTGCTAAAATAATATTTGAAAATAATATCGATTACACTACAGAATTAGAGTATTCATGGGAAAGTATAAAAAAAGCAAACAAAAAAGCTGTTTTTATTGGAATAACAGGAACCGACGGGAAATCAACTACCACCTCTTTAATAGGACATATATTAAAATTCGCAGATTCTTTAACCTTTGTAGGGGGTAATATTGGAGTTCCCTTAGCCCAAGCAGCAGAAACTTTAAACTATTACGTAGTTGAAGTTAGTTCTTTTCAAATATTCTGGTCAAAATGGTTTTCTCCTGAAATATCTGTATTAACGAACTTAGCACCCGATCATCTAAACTGGCATAAAGACTTGAATGATTACTACGAAACCAAAGCAAACTTATTGTTAAGAACCCTCAAATCAGGAGGAGTGGCAGTTATCAATGAAGACTCTGTGAATCTTTTAAATCTAAAAGATTATCAATCAAGTGAAAGGTTTATAACTTTCTCTAAAGACGTAATTGAAGGTAACTACATTAAATACAGAGACAAAAAAATACATGTCAACAACAAAATATTTGAACTGGACATCTTCAAAGAAGACATCTTGGCATCAGCAGTGACGACGTTAAATCTTGGAATCTCTAAAAAAATTATCGAAGAAGCAATAAACTCTTTCAAACCACTAAAGTATAGGTTAGAACTGATAAAAAGCAAAAACGGAGTCAATTATTACAACGATTCAAAAGCAACCAACGCTCACTCCGCTTACAACGCTTACAAAAGTTTCAGAGGAAAGAGTTATATAGCAATCCTAAGTGGAATCCCTAAAAATGAAGACTTAACACCATTAATAGAAGAACTTAAAACGTATGCCAAAGCCGTTGTAGTTTTTGGAGAAATGGAAAAAGAAGTCAAAAAATACCCATTGAATCACAAATTTATCTTCAAAAGTAATTTAGAAGAAGTGTTTTTATACCTAAGTGAAATATGTGAAGTTGGAGACAATGTAGTATTTTCACCAGCGGGAGCAAGTTTTGATAAATATAAAAATTATGAAGAAAGAGGAGAACATTTCAATTCTTTGGTAGAAAAATCGTAAATGGTCGGTCCCTCCTTAAAAGGGCGGGCTGCGGGGCGAAGGG
>NZ_AZRM01000048.1 GCF_002895605.1 Petrotoga miotherma DSM 10691 | reverse complement strand
GCGGGGCGAAGGGGCGCTAAATAAATCTAAGTGTAGCTTACATAAAAAACTATAAAAAATCATCTCTCAAAAGTAGGATTTAGGTTTTAAAAGGGTCACAGGGCGAAGCCCGTTTGCTGGTTTGTGCAAAAAATGTTTTTAAATAATTTTAATATTGAACTTGGGGATCTTAAGGGGTTTACCCCTTAACGTTTGGTGAAGGGGCGCTATATATAATTTTTTAGAGTTTTTAGAAGTAATAATAAAGATAAATGTTTAGGAGGTTATTGTATGGCAACAGTTTTCAAAATGGATGTTAATAGAAGAGATTCAAAGATCAAGGCCAGGAAATTTAGAAATGAAAAATTAATTCCAGCAGAAGTATACGGTCCAGCTTTAAAGGAGAACAAACATTTAAATATTCCATATAAAGAACTGGAAAGTATGTTAGAAAAAGTGTCCGAAACTACTTTGATTGAACTTAACGTAAAGGGAGTTAATGGCGAAGAAAAAGTCAGATGTTTCGTAAAATCTGTTCAAAGGCATAAAGTATCAGACCAACCAATTCATGTAGATTTTTATGTTCCAGAAGAAGGAAGAAAAATGCATTTAAGAATACCTCTAGAATTTGAAGGAGAGCCTGTTGGAGTTACGCAAGGAGGTTATTTAAATACCTACGTTCATGAAATACCTGTAGCTATTCTCCCCTCAGATATCGTTGATTCAATAAAGGTGGATATCTCTGAGCTAAAAATGGGTGAGTCTTTATTCGTTTCAGATATTAAAAATCTTCTTCCAGAAAGTGCTGAAGCGCTTCTAGAAGATGAAGAAATCGTCATTAGTGTAATAGAACCGAAAGCAGCAGAAGAAGTCGCCGAAGAAACTGAGGAAACTGAAGAAGAAGAAATAAGCGAACCTGAAGTAATTGAAGAAAAAACTCCCCAAGACATGAAGGAAGAATAAAAAGTGAGAAATTTGGTAATAGGTTTAGGAAATCCTGGCCCGCGTTATGTTTTTACAAAGCATAACGTGGGTTTTTTAGCTTTAGATAAATATGAAGAAAACAAAAAAAATATATCAAACATTAAAAAAATATCCGGTAAGAACTTTGAAGGATTTGCCATAGAAAACGATATTTTCATTAAGCCGTTAACTTATATGAATGCAAGTGGAGAAGTGTTACCATATGTTTTTAGAAAATTTGGTAAAATAGAGAGAAGTTTATTAATAATTTACGACGATATATGGTTGAACTTGGGGGACATACGTATAAGAAAAAGCGGCTCCGATGGGGGACATAATGGATTAAAATCAATAATAGGTATTTTAAAAAGTACCGATTTTCCCAGGATACGAATAGGTATCAACAACGGATACGAACATGGATCCGGAAATTTAGCGAACTATGTTTTAAGCCCTTTTACCAAAGAAGAATGGACCATATTGGACAAAATACTTGATTATGTTATTACCGCGATAGACTTGATTTTAGAAGGCAAAATAAACGAAGCGATGAATAAATTTAACAAAAAGATAATTTAGAACAAAGTTGGAGGAAGGAAATAAAGCAATGGACGAAGAAAAGACAATGTTAGTAAGTAAGGCTCTAGAAGAAATCAGAATAGCCATACTGGAAGAAGACAAATTAAGTGAAATTTTTTTCGAGGATTTTGAGACTGATAGAAACACAGGAAAAATCTTCTTAGGTATAATTGAAAATAAAGTCCCGAGTTTGGAGGCTTTTTTTGTAAACATTGGATTAGGAAAGAATGGTTTTCTTCGATATAGAGACGTTCTTGATGATCCTAAACATTATAACGCAGGAGACAAAATTCTAGTTCAAGTAAGAAAAGATGGAGGAACAAGAAAAGGTCCTCAACTTTCTATGCAATTAAGTTTGCCTGGTAAATATTTAGTATACATTCCAAATTCTGATGAAAGTATTGGCATATCCCGAAAAATTCTCCAAGAAAAAGAAAGAACAAGATTGAGACAAATTGCAAAAAAGATTCTAATAGATAACGAATCTATTATATTTAGAACCAATTCTGAAGGAATCGATGAAAAAGAAGTAGAAATAGAATTAAAAGAAATGAGAAAAATATACAATAATATTTTACAAAGATTTCGATCTCAAAAAAATCCTGGAGTTTTATATGAAGAAAGCGATTTTCTTGAGTACATATTAAGAGAGCGATTGGATTCTAACACAAAAAAAATAATTTCAGACGATCGACAAATTTTCAGAAAACTAAAAAAAAGTTTGAAAAACTTTGAACTAAAACCCAAAGTTGAGTATGTTAGAGGAGATGTTTTTCGGATCCATAATATATACCATCAAATGGAAGAGATCTTTACAAAGAAAATAGAACTATCAGGTGGTGGCACCATTACTTTAGATAGAGCTGAAGCTTTAACCGCCATAGATGTAGATTCTGCTGGGAATTTGGAAGGGAAAAATATTGAGGAAACTTCTTTTATTACAAACATGGAAGCAGCCAAAGAAATAGCCAGGCAATTGAAATTAAGAAATATTGGAGGAATGATCGTCGTAGATTTTATAGATATGAAAGACTCTTCGCATAAAAAAACGATTATCAATATTCTTAAAGAAGAAACTAAAAAAGATAAATCAAAAGTTACCATTCTAGGATTCACAAACATGGGACTTTTAGAAATTATTAGAAAAAGAACCACACAACCTTTGGATACCAATGTGTATTCACAATGTCCATTGTGTCATGGAACGGGTAAAATCATAGCCCCTTCTCTGGTGCATGGAAGATTGATAAAAGAATTATTATCCTCGGCAAAAGAAATTAAAAAAGAAAAAATAAAAGTAATAGAAATAAATGCATTTCATAATCTTTCGGGATATTTAACTCCATCTTTGACTGAAGAACTGGAGAAAAAGTTAAACGTAAAATTAGAAGTATCTTTTAACTGGCAAAATCCCAATTCTTACAATATTAAATACAAAAAATGATCCCCTTAGAAGAAAGCGGTGAAAGTCTATGTTAAGGAAAATATTGTTTTTTGCAATAATTACTCTTTCTATCTTTTTTTTCGTTTCTGGGATATACCTTTCTAATTCGAAAACCAACGATACTGTAGATTTTTTAAGTAGCACTTATGATAGTCAAAAGGAGCCTCTAATACAGTATCTTTCAGATACGCAAGAAGTCAGATCAACCAACAGTCAATCTTTTTTCAAAAAGATCGATGAAAATGGGACATATCTAACAAAAATAATTCAAACAAGCAACAATGAATATGTTTCATTGGCTATTGAAGGGAACCAGTACTATTTATATTTCATAGACGAAGAAGGCAGTATAAGAAAAGAAATATTCGTAGAAAGCGGTCAAGTAAGAATAAATGATTTTGTCTTTTTCAACAATACTTTCACTCTAGTTGGGCAAAAAAATGGGAAACCTTATATTCTAAATATCTCAAAGGTGGGAGAAATGAACTGGTCTCTTGTTATAAATTATCAGGGAACCTTAAATACAATAAAAAACACCTCAGGGAGTTACGTTGTTGGGGGATGGGTAATAACAAATGGTAACAGTCAAGCGTACATCTCTGAAATAAACCTTACGGGAAAGAAAATTTGGGAAAACATGTATGGAAGAGATAAAGTAGAACAAATAGTTGATTTAGTAATTGATAATAATAGAATCATAACAGCAGGTACGTCTAATTCTAATCCAGAAAAACAAAACGACTTATTAATATTAGAATATAGTAGAGAAGGTATATTGCTTTTTTCAGATGAGTATGGGTATACTACCTTCCACGAAAATCCAAATAGTATAGCTCAAGATAACGAAGGGAACATATATATAGGGGGATACATTACTACCCTCAATGAACAAGAGTGGAAAGGCTTTATAATGAAGATATCGAAAGAACTTGAGCAAAAAGATAACCTCGAAGTTGAATACTTTGAAACACTATCGATAAAATCACTTTCTCGGGTTGAAAAAGTAAAAGTTTATAACGAACAAATTTACTTGTTGGGAGTTTGTATTGATAATTGGCCGGATTATGATCTGTTTTTAAGAATTATAAATCCCAACGGGGTATTAATTGAACAGAAAATTTACGGTACTAACGATCAAGAATTAATCTATTCTTTTGAAATATTACCTGCAGGGGAAATTTTAGGTACGGGGCAAGTAAAAGATTCAAATAATCAAGTTTATCCCTTAATTATAAAAACTGATTCATCATACGCAATACCTCAAAAAGAAAAACCTTGATTCTAAAAAGGGGTGGGGAGCGTGGTGAAGGGGCGCTATATATAACAAACTTTAGAATTTCTAAAAAGAATAAAGCATCAACGAAAGGAGAATACATCAATTGAAACCATCAACGGTAAAATACCTATCAAAAAAAATAATGGCTTCTGGAGAAATACCTCTCTTATGGGGTCATTTTGGTGTAGGTAAAACGGATATAGCTAAGGAGATAGCAGAAGAGACGGGAAGAGAATTGATCATATTGATCATATCTCAAATGGAACCTGGAGATCTAATTGGGCTTCCTTCTAGAGACGCAGAAAAAACAGTATTTTTAAAACCTGACTGGTGGCCGAATAAAGATGAAGTAATAATAATGATCGATGAAATAAACAGGGCACACAGATCAATAAGAAATGCTATCATGCAATTATTGATAGATAGAAGAATACATAATCATATATTACCTGCTGGGGCATGGATCATGGGAGCCGCCAATCCTCCAGATGAAGAGTACGACCAAGTAGATTTGATAACCGATCCTGCTTTCATGTCTAGATTCTTTCATTTAGAATTGTCCCCTGATCTTGACGATTGGGTAAACTGGTCTAATCAAGAGCAAGTAAAAGGTGAGGTCATTTCTTTTATCAAAGAATACCCTGAATACCTCTCTTCTGATAATATAGTATCAATGAGACTCAATTTAAGGCCCAGTCCAAGAAGCTGGTATAAATTATCCAACGTTTTGTCTAATTTATCTGAAAATGATATGAAAAAATATGGGTACGTCATTGCTGCCTCAATAGTTGGATCGGAAGCAGCAAGAGCATTTTTGTCTCATTTGGAAAATAAAGTTGAATTACCTAACCCAAAAGATTTACTAATAGAAGGCAAAAATCTTGAAAGAATTAAGAAATTGACCAACGAAGAAAAGGTAAGTCTTATTTTAAGAATAAATAATTATTTTGAATCATTAAAAGAGGAAGAGATAGAACAATTATTATCTTATGGAACTGAAAAAACTATCGCAGAAAATATAAAAAAGATAAGTGAGTTCGTACCTAAGGATGCTATGTTCTCTGTATTAAGATTTTTAAACGAAATGGTAGAAAAAAATAAAGGATTAAAAAAGGCTTTTTATGATAAACTTTTGGAAGAAATTGCAATTAAACTAGGAGATTCCACTTGGATGGAAGGAATTTGAAATGAATGATATACTTCAAAACGCTTGGATTGAACTGGAGAAAGAAAGCTTATTTTTTTCTTACTTGAGGATGAATTTTGATTCCATGCCAACCACTTCTGTAAGAACTATAAAGGTTTCAATAACACCTCAAGGGAAATTTAGATTGTTGTACAATCCAAACCGTTTAAAAAATATGGGTTTAATTTTAACCAAAGGAATATTAAAACATGAGATTTACCATATAATATTTGGACACATATTCATAAAACCCAAAAATAAAAGGGAAAGAGGTATTTGGGATTTAGCAATGGATGCAGCGGTAAACCAATATATCAGAGAATTAGATGTATTTGCAGAACCTTTAGATGTAATGGTAGCCGAAGGACATGCCCCAGACAACGAATTCTTTTTTGTTACCGCTCCTATGAACCTTTTAAATAAAACGGCAGAAGAATACTACAGATACGCAATGGATTTATTAGAAAAAAACAAGATGCTCGATATAGAAGAAATACTCGAAAAAAGAGAGAACAATCTCGACTCACACGACTTTTCATCAGATATTCCAGAAGAAATGGCTTTTGATATCGTAAGTGAATTCGTTACAAAAGCCTACGACAAAAGCAAAAACAATCTTCCCGATGGCATTGAATTAGCGGTTTCTCTTATGGTAACAAAACCTTTCTTTAACTGGGAAACGATGTTAAGAAGATTTTTTGGCAGTTCTATAGTCGTTGAAAAATACAGGACCCTAATGAGACCAAATAGAAGATATGAGGATCAACCTGGTTGGAGATCAAAAATGGGACCAAACATTGCAATAATAATCGATACTAGTGGTTCCATTATAGAAGAAGAATACAACACATTTTTCGGTGAAATAGAAAATATTTCAAAAACTCTCGGTGGAAAAGTCACTCTAATTCAAGCAGACAGTCATATCCAAAATATCATGACCTATCACAAAGGAAGCTGGAAAGAACTAGTTTTGAAAGGTAAAGGTTCAACTGACATGCAACCCGCAGTCGATTACGTCGAGGAAAATTTAAGACCAGAAGGCATCATCATATTCACAGACGGTTGGGTTGAAGTACCAAATGTACAACGAAGAATTCTTTTTATCTTATCAAAAAAACACAATCCCGATTTTATAAATAATGTGTTAGAATATTATGGAAAGAACAGTGTTGCAATTATCAGCTAACCGTTAGGAGGAATATTTATGGCCAAAAAAATGAAAAGTTTAGGTGGAAGATCCCTTTCAAAAAAATCTGGTAGCAAAAACAATATGAACAAAATGCTTCAAGAAGCCCAAAGGGCCCAAGCTGAAATGCAGGAAGAATTAGATAGACTGGATGAAGAGTTATCCAACGTTGAAGTAGAAGCCACCGCAGGCGGTGGTGTAGTAAAAGTTGTGGCCACATGCGATATGAGAATAAAAGATATAGTTATATCTGAAGAAGTTGAAGATGAAGATATAGACACTCTAAAAGATCTTATCATAGCCGCTTCAAACGAAGCTATAGAAAAAGCTAATAAACTTAAAGAAGAAAAGACCAACGAGATTTCACAAAAGTTTTTAGGAACCCTTCCTAACTTTGGGGCTTGAAAAAATTAACTTTTTCTTTTCAAAAAAGTATAATTTTATATGTACAATAAAAGTAAGAGAAAAAAATAACAAATATACTAAATACTTCAGAAATAAAATTAGGGCGGGCAGCGGGGCAAAGGGGCGCGAAAACAAATTTTAGAATTTCTAAAGAAGACAGGATAAAAAATTTATCAGGAGGTGTCGTATAAGTGGCAGTTAAAATAGGGATAAACGGTTTTGGAAGAATAGGTAGACTAGTTTTTAGGCAGTTAGTTGAAAACCCAAACTTTGAGGTAGTGGCAATAAACGATCTCACAGATTCAAAAACCTTAGGGACACTTTTAAAGTATGACTCCGTTCACGGAAAATTCAATGGAACGGTAGAGGTAGTTGATAATGGTTTAAAGGTTAATGGGAAAGAGATCAAAGTTTTCGCAGAAAAAGATCCCGCTAACCTTCCATGGGCTAATCTAGGTGTTTCAATAGTTATTGAATCTACAGGTGTATTTAGAAACAAAGAAAAGGCTTCAGCACATCTAAAAGCAGGTGCTAAAAAAGTTATAATAACTGCTCCAGCAAAAGGTGAAGTAGATGCAACAGTAGTTATGGGAGTAAATGACAATGTCATCACTCCGCAGATGGAAGTTATTTCAAATGCATCTTGTACAACCAACTCAATTGCACCGGTTATAAAGGTGCTAAACGACAAATTAAAAATTAAAAGAGGTCTGTTAACAACCGTTCATTCATTCACAAACGATCAAAGAGTTCTAGATTTACCTCATAGTGATTTAAGAAGAGCAAGGGCAGCATCTGTTAATATCATCCCAACAACAACTGGGGCTGCGAAAGCCGTTGGATTAGTAATTCCAGAACTAAAAGGTAAATTAGATGGAATGGCTTTGAGAGTTCCAACCCCGGATGGATCTATTAGCGATTTAACTGTAGAAGTAGAAAAATCAACAACCGTTGAAGAAGTAAACAAAATGATGAAAGACGCCGTTGAAAATGAATTGAATGGTCTCTTTGGATACAATGAAGAACCAATTGTTTCTTCTGATATTGTTGGTTCAACTGTTGCAGGAATATTCGATGCTACATTAACAAATGTAATCGATGGCACTTTTGTTAAAGTCTGTGCATGGTACGACAACGAAAATGGATACTCAACAACCGTTGTGAAATTGGCTGAAAAATTAGCTAAGATGCTGTAGTTTCCAATCAAAAAGAGGGGATTTAATCCCCTTTTTCTTTAAAATAAATGTGAATATAGGGGGTGTCAATATGGAAAAATTAACTATAAAAGACGTTGATTTGAAAGGCAAAAAAGTCATAATGAGAGTTGATTTCAACGTTCCTATAAAAGATGGAAAGATAACCGATGAAACTCGAATTAAAGCCGCTTTGGACACAATTCAATATACTCTGGACAAAGGAGCAAAAGTAATATTACTATCTCATTTAGGACGTCCCAAAGGTGAAAAAAATCCTCAATTTTCTTTAAAACCAGTAGCCGATAGATTAGATGAGTTATTAAATAATAAAGTTTATTTTGTAGATGAAACCAGGGGACCAAAAGTTGAAAAAGCCGTCTCAGAATTAAAAGATGGTGAAGTGTTACTAATTGAAAATACAAGATTTGAAAAAGGTGAAACAAAAAACGATCCTGAACTGGCAAAATATTGGGCGTCTTTAGCGGATCTTCATGTTAATGATGCATTTGGAACGGCTCACAGAGCACACGCTTCCAATGTTGGTATAGCAAACTATATACCAAGTGTCGCAGGATTTTTGATGGAAAAAGAGATCGAATTTTTGCAAAAGGCCGTTGAAAACCCAGAAAAACCATATGTAGTAATTCTGGGTGGTGCTAAAGTATCCGACAAAATAGGGGTTATAAATAATTTATTAAATAAAGCTGATAAGATATTAATCGGCGGTGCTATGATGTTTACTTTCTTAAAAGCCTTAGGTAAAAACGTTGGTTCTTCGTTGGTGGAAGAAGATAAACTCAATGTTGCAAAAGACATATTAGAAAATGCGAAAGCAAAAGGCGTTGAGATTGTTTTACCTGTTGATACCGTTATCGCCCAAAAAATAGAAGCAGGTGTTGAGAAGAAAACTGTAAAAATAGATGATGGAATTCCCGAAGGTTGGATGGGCTTAGATATAGGACCTGAAAGCGTTTCTTTATTTAAAGAGAAAATTTCCGATGCTAAAACAATTGTTTGGAACGGTCCTATGGGAGTTTTTGAAATGGATGATTTTGCTTTTGGTACCGAAGAAGTAGCAAAGGCAATCGCAGAAGTAACCAAAAAAGGTTGTATAAGTATTATAGGTGGAGGAGATTCTGCAGCTGCCGCTGAAAAATTTGGATTGGCTAGCGAATTTTCACACGTTTCAACTGGTGGAGGTGCCTCTTTAGAATTTTTAGAAGGTAAAGAATTGCCAGGTATCTCTTCAATAAACGAAAAAAAAAAGCTGAATGAAAGAAAATTTATTCTCGCCGGAAATTGGAAGATGAACAAAACTAATACAGAGGCAGCTGAATTTGTCTCAAAACTTGTAGGACAGATAAAAACCGAAGATAAGTTTGAAGTTATTGTTTGTCCCCCTTTCACAGCTCTTGAAAAGGTTAGAGATATCACAAGTAGTTCAAACATAAAAGTAGGTGCCCAAAATGCTTATTACGAAGATAAAGGTGCTTACACAGGCGAGATCTCCGTTAATATGTTAAGGGATATAGGAGTAGAATATGTAATTCTTGGTCATTCTGAAAGAAGGCACATCTTTCAAGAAAGCGATGAACTCATAAACAAAAAACTTAAAAAGGTAATATCTTCAGGGTTAACACCCATACTGTGTGTTGGTGAACAGTTAGAAGAACGTGAAAAGGGTTTAACATTCAACGTTGTAGAAAGACAGATTAAAGAAGCTCTTTATGGTTTAACTGAAGAAGAAGCAAAAACAATCATAATCGCCTACGAACCCGTATGGGCAATTGGAACAGGAAAAGTAGCCACACCCAACCAAGCCCAAGAAGTTCATAAGTTTATTAGAGACCTTTTGAAAGATATCTTCAATGAAGAATTTGCTAAAAAAACCACAATACTTTATGGTGGAAGCATAAAACCAAACAATTATTTAGGCCTCTTTGGTAAACCAGATATAGACGGCGGTTTGGTTGGAGGTGCTTCATTAACAGAAGATTTCGTGGAACTTGCCAATATTATGAAAGAAATTATCGAATAAGCCACCCTAAAGGGTGGTTTTTTCATATTTTTCAGTTTTTATGTTAAAATTATAGATAGTAAAGATTTTAATTCTGAGGTTTCAGAAAATTGGGATCATATGGTTTGATCTGTGAAGAGAAAGGTGGGGGGTACGATGATTACTTACGAATCATTGAAAAATGTTTCGGCAAGTGTTGTTATCGAGCTTGTGAATGAAGTGTTTAAAGACTATGTTTTCCCAGTGAATTGGAATTTAGAAAGTTTTGATAAAGATGTGAAAGAAAACTCTATCTCCATGGAAGATTCTTTTATAGCTTTTTATGATGGTATACCTGTGGGATTCAGTATTATATCAATAAGAAAAGATGTTGGAAGAATTGACTCAATTGGAGTAAAAGAAGAATTTAGAGGAAAAGGATTGGCTTCTGAAATCATCTTTCGTACAATTGAAACATTAAAATGGAAAGAGATAAAGAAAATAATTTTAGAAGTTGCCCAAAGTGATGAAAGGTCTATAAGATTTTATAATAAACATGGTTTTAGAGCAACAAGAGAGCTTGCTTCTTTCTTAAAAGAAAAAGATAAACCAACGAATACTCATTTCAAATACGAACAAACTACTTCAGATGTAATCTATGAAATGGCTACCGAGGCAAAATTTAGATTTAAAAGAAAACCAAATTGGCAAAGAGAACCTATAACCATAAAACTTAGCGAAAATAGATACAACTATGAAATCATATACGATAACAATAAGAAATGCGGCTACGTAGTATGGGGATTCAACAAAGATAATTGTTATATAGTTGATGCCTCCCCGATTGAAGAGGGTTACGCCTTCGAGGCAATAATTGAAGATATTACATCCAAACTTTTAAAAATTAAAAATAGAATTGTCTTAGTCTCGGTTCCAGAAGATGATCCATTGCACAAAGCATTGATTGACAATAATTATTCTATATTCATAAAGCAGATAGAAATGGAAAGAATCATTCATTGATCTGTCAAATAAGCTCTATTTGGACAAATTCATCGATATTCAAATCGTTGTTTATAGATACGAAATAATAAGATTTATAATTTTCCTTAGTCTCTAATTTTAGGTAATGTTTGTCTTTTCCAAAATCGAGTGTAAAAATAAACTCATTTCCATTTTTTACGAGATCGTAAGATGCTAACTTGTCCCTAGTAGCTTGTAAGGTGTAGAAAACAAAAAATAGATACTTGTTTCCCCTTTTGTAGCTAATTTCAGTTTCTAACTGAGGAAGTTGAGTATTGAAGTTGTGGTATAGAGTTCTCATTATCAATTTCTCTTTTAAAGGAATCAATATATGTCCTCCCTCCTGTAGATAGGTTAATCTACTTTTAACTAGAAAGTTATATAATTTTCACTCGATTATACCACATTTAAAAGGAATCAGTCAAATTTTCTGCCACAGTTTTTAAGGTTCTTTTAATTATTAAAAGATATAATGAAAGTATTACTATTTTCTCAACGGTTAAGAACTGCTCCTTATAGGTGCGCTGCGGAGGAAAAGAAAAAAACTTCCTTTCCTTATGGGCGGGCTGTGGGACGAAGGGGCGCAAACAAAGACTAAGCAAGACTTAAAAGAAAACTCTGCAAACAATTAACTCCCAAAAAATTTAGTTGTAAAGGGGTTACAGGGTGACATTAAAATTATCAAATCAGAGGAGGTCCAAAATGAAAAAACTTTTAGTAGTACTCGGTGTTCTAATGGTTCTATCCGTATCAATATTCTCAGAAACGGTAGCATATTTAACTTCTCAGGACGGGCAGCAAATATACGAATCTTATTTTTTGGAATTAGATCAATTGATGGGGGAGTATCATAATACAGTGTTGAATATGTTGAGTCAAAATCCCCAATACGACCAGTATTTTAACAAACCAATAGATCTAATAAGCATAACAGACGTTTTAATGGAATACAAAGCCATGGAAAAGTTTTTAAACGATAATGGAATAACGTTGGATGCAACGAAGATTACCCAAGAAACAGATCAGATGTACAATCAATACCTGGGGAGTGAAAGCACAAAACAAATTTTCTTAATGTTTTTTGAAAAGGAAGAATATATTCGTGGATTCGTTAACAGTCTTGTGTATGGAAATGAGGTAATCAGCGAATTAAGAAAATATTTCTCCAATTTTTCTGAAGAAGAGTTATCAACCTATGTTTCTAATAATTTTGAAGATTTAAAAGACCAATATGATACAGTTAAAATCAGCAGAGTTGTAACTTCAGATGAAATTACAGCCAATAACATTAAATCTGAGATATTGCAAAATAATATCTCTTTCACTGAAGCAGCTTCAGAAAACTCTGTGGACACCGAAACTGCATCAGTTGGCGGCTTGGTAGGATGGGTCAAACGTGGAGATATTTCTAAAAATATATTTGAAGCTTCACTCTCTTCAACTCCCGGAGAAATAATCGGTCCAATAAGTTCCCCCTTAGGGTACCAGATAGTGCGAGTCGAAGACAAAAAGATATATGAAACCCCGGACGAATTATTACTGGACAACGATATAAGAAATCAATTAACTACCAGCTTCGTGGATTACCAGATTACTAATTGGTACGATCCATATATGTCTAATTATGATTTTGTAATTTCATACGAACCCTTGGCTATAGCATATGATATTTATAAAGCTCAATCTTTCGATGACTTAGCAAACGTTGAAAAAAAGTATCGTGATGATATATTGAGTGGTAATGGGTTACCTGAGGAGTGGTATGTCTCTTATATTTTCATCGTTGAAAATTTACTACCTATGAAAATATCTCAAAAAAATGATCTTGAAAGTTATTTGAATATAGCTCAATCGTACCCCGAGTTTCTAGAATACAGCAACGATGAAATAAATAGTCAAATTGAACATTATACTCAATTTATGGACACCGCCGAGTCAACAGATCTACGTAATGAAGCCTCTCAAAAAGAAAGTGCCTTAAGGGAATTGGCCTATTTACAAGGGACTTATGGGCTATTCACAGGGCCAGAAATTCAGAACAAATACGATGAATTAACAAACGATATAGAACAAATGAATGAAGCCCTGGAAAATTCTCTTGTAACCTTAAGAGAAATGAATCCAGATGCTATAGAGGTTATAGGAAAACTATACCAAACAAAACCTGATGATCCAAATGTAGCTTTTGACTATTATGCAACACTTTATTCCTACATTTTAGATTATTATAATTCAACTGGAGACATTGAATCGGTAAGGCAAGATTTGGAAACAATAAAAGGTATATTAAATTCATTAAACACAGAAAGCCTTGATGAAGAGAGTGTAAATCAAAGGCAGCAAATACTCGAAAACATAGACCAACTTTTAAATCAATAAAAACTTTAAGTTAAAGATAATCTGGTAAAGTTGAAATGCTTTACCAGATTTTTCATTTTGGAGGGAATATGAGTTCAATAAGAATCGTTAGAGCCTCTTTAATCGCGGCATTATATGTAGTTCTTTGTATAATCTTTCAACCTATCAGTTTCGGCCCTATACAGGTTCGAATCGCTGAAGCTTTTGTGGTTCTGACTTTTCTCGATCCTGCATTCATTCCAGGTATCTACGTAGGTGCTCTGTTGGCTAATATAATAGGAGGTTTGGGCGCTTGGGATATCTGGTTTGGAAGTCTATTGACCTTGATAGCGGGAATTATAACTTGGAAAATGCCAAACGAGTATTTAGCTCCTCTTCCTCCCATATTAATTAACGCCTTTGGAGTATCCGCTTATATCGCCCCATTGTATGGAGTACCATATTTCTTTTCCGTACTTTGGGTAGGAGTTGGAGAAGCTATTGCAACGTATATTATAGGGCTTCCAATTTTAAAGATTTTCAAAAGAAATTTTTACAAAAGGAGTTGAAAAAGATGAATAAAAAACCATATATAGTCGATACAACCTTAAGAGATGGTCAACAATCTTTAATCGCAACGAGATTGAAAATGGAAGATTTTGAAGATCAATTGATAGACTTCGATCAGGTTGGATTTTATTCTATGGAAGTATGGGGTGGGGCTACTTACGATTCATGTATAAGATACCTCAACGAAGATCCATGGAAAAGGCTACAAACCATTAGAGAGAAATTAAAAAATACCAAAATCCAAATGCTTCTAAGAGGGCAAAATTTAGTTGGATACAGAAATTATGCGGACGACGTGGTAGAATTATTTGTAAACAAAGTAGCCGATTACAATATGGACATCATAAGGGTTTTTGATGCTCTAAACGATATTCGTAACTTGGAAAAATCCATAGAGGTTGCAAAAAAAAGAAATATTCACGTTCAAGGCGCTATATCTTATACCGTTAGTCCTGTTCATAATCTACAGTATTATTTAAATTATACAAAAGAATTGGTGGAAAGAGGCGTCGATTCAATCGTTATAAAAGATATGGCAGGGTTGTTAAAGCCAAAGGATGCTTATGATTTGGTAAAAGAAATCAAGGAGAAATTCAACATCTTTGTCAACATTCACTCTCACGCAACCACAGGTCTTGCCTCTATGGCTTACTTTGCCGGTGTAGAAGCTGGGGCAGACATTATAGATTTAGCCTTGAGCCCATTTGCTAATGGCACCTCAGAACCTGCGCTCGAGCCTTTTGTCTACACATACGACCTGGATTTAAATACAAAAACAATAATGAAATTGGTTGAACATTTTTGGAAGGTAAGATCAAAATACAAGGAGTACGATGTCAAGATGCAATCAATAGATGCCAGAATATTAAATGCTCAAATCCCTGGAGGTATGCTTTCTAATTTAGTTTCTCAATTAAAATCCCAAAAGGCTGAAGATAAATTAAACAAAGTTCTACAAGAAGTGCCAAGGGTTCGAAAGGATTTGGGATATCCTCCTTTGGTAACTCCTACTAGTCAAATCGTTGGAGTCCAAGCAGTTTTAAACGTATTAACAGGTAAAAGATATTCGATGATAACCAACGAAGTAAAAAATTATTTGAAAGGTTTATATGGAAAACCTCCTGCCCCAGTAGACCAAGAATTATATAAATTAGCTTTGGGCAATGAGAAACACATCGACCATAGACCAGCAGATGATTTGGAACCTGAATTAGAAAAAGCAAAAAAGGAAATAGGAATATTAGCTCAAAATGAAGAAGACTTATTAACCTACGTTTTATTCAAAGAAGTTGGTAAAAAATTCTTGAAAGATAAATATGTTCGTTCTCTTAAAATCGATCTAAACCTGGCGGAAAGCTTTCAAAATGAAGATACCGTCATCTATCCTATTTAAATTTTTGAGAAAAATGTTGAAAAACTGTAATTTTTGCTCGTAATCGGAAATAATTCTCGATAATCACCTCTAATAGGATTTAATCACCAAAAATCATGATTTGAAATTGTACCCTTATTTGTTATAATTAGTTTAGTAAAAACGTTTCCATAAAGAAAAAATACTCAAAAGCTAATCGGTGATATGTCAA
>NZ_AZRM01000047.1 GCF_002895605.1 Petrotoga miotherma DSM 10691 | reverse complement strand
CCATCACTCTTTCAATTTCCGGTACCTGTAATGGAGCTAATAATGGACTCACTGCCCTGGACGGCTGGATTACTATTAACAACTACAATCCTCTCTTGGTTAGTAGGAAGTATAATAGGGGCACTTGCAGGATACTTTAAAAACAAGGCATGGGCACAAACGCTAGACAACATAGCGATGGTGGTAAGGCCCATACCCTACTACATATTTGCATTATTACTACTCATAGTATTTGCCTATCTGATACCGATATTCCCATCGGCAGGTGGATACTCAGTTGGAAGACAAATAGGGTTCAACTGGGCGTTCATATCAGACGTGTTAGTACACTCGTTTCTGCCTGCGATATCGCTGATGGTTTTAGGAATAGCAGCCAACATACAAACGATGAAACTAATAGTATCGAACATAGTAGCAGAAGACTATGTGATGTATGCGAAAGCGGGAGGGCTAAAAGAATCAAAGATAGCCTTCAAATACGTATTCAGGAACGGATTATTACCGCAAGTAACCAACTTAGCGCTATCTTTAGGGCAAATCTTTGGAGGGGCATTGATAACAGAAATAGTATTCGCCTATCCAGGGATAGGAACGTTACTATACGGAGCGATAAACTCAAACGACTACAACCTAATAATAGGGGTAGTCTCGTTATCGGTAATAGGGATAGCGTCAGCAACGCTCATAATAGATCTAATATATCCACTCTTTGACCCAAGAGTAAGGTACAGATGAGGTGATAATGTTGGAAGGATTCAAAGAACTAATGAAAGATGGAAGGTTCAGATTTGCGTTCATAGTAATATGTATTTTAGCCTTCATGTCAATACTCTCATTCTTCTCGCCATACGATCCACTAAGGTGGAACATGGTAGCTAGGGACAAACCACCCAGTTGGCCACACATATTCGGAACGACATCGCAAGGGCAAGACCTATTCTGGCAATCTACATTTGCGATAAGGAACTCACTAACAATAGCGTTAATAGCCTCAGGAATATCGAGGGTGATAGCGATAATAATGGGATTAGTATCGGGGTACAAAGGTGGAAAAACCGACAAAGTACTGATGTCGATAAACGACAGTTTTGTAGTAATGCCGCTCTTACCGATTCTGATACTGATAGCATCGGTAATAAGGGAAAACTTAACGATGGTACTATTAGGACTCATACTAAGTCTATTTGGATGGGCGTGGGATGCCCGGGTAATACGATCACAAATACTAAGTCTAAGGGAAAGGGAATTCACATACACATCAATACTATCGGGGACAAGAACGTTCAACCTGGTAATAAAAGAATACTTTCCATTCATAATACCGATAATATTTTCGACGTTGATAAACAACATGATATGGGCGGTAGGGATGGAAGTAACGTTATCGGTATTAGGCTTATCCAACACAGAAATACCAACGATAGGAACGATGATACACTGGGCGGTAAACTACCAAGCGATGCTACTGGGATACTGGTGGTGGATACTAACACCTGTAATAATATCGATCTTCTTGTTCGTAGCCTTGTACCTACTCTCAACAAGTCTAAGTGAATACTTAGACCCAAGAACAAGGATACAAAGAATCGGTAAGGCGAAGGAGTGAAAAGGTTGGAAGTATTAAAAACAGAAAAACTAAAATCGTATTACATATTTGAAATGCAAGAAGAGAAAAAAGAAGTAAAAGCGGTCAACGATGTAAGTATAAAGATACAAGAAGATGAAATATACGGGATAGCAGGGGAAAGCGGATGTGGGAAAAGCACATTTCTAAAAACGATATGTGGTTTAGCCGAACCGCCACTGAGGATAGTAGATGGAAAGATATACTACGAAGTGGAAGGAAAAGAGATAGACATAACCAAAATGAGTCAAGAAGAATACAGGAAATTAAGATGGCAATTCATATCGTACATACCGCAAGGATCGATGAGTGCGTTGAATCCGATAATAAGGATAAAAGAATCATTCAAAGACTTTGTGACCTCACACAAAAAGATAAAAGATGAAGAAAAAGAATTTGAAGAACCACTGAAGAAACACTTAACCGCCTTGGGATTACCGCTAAGGGTACTAAAATCATACCCACACCAACTATCTGGAGGGATGAGGCAAAGGACGACGATAGCCTTAGCAACGATACTCAATCCAAGGATCATAGTAGCGGACGAACCTACAACGGCGTTGGATGTAGTAGCGCAAAGGGCGGTAATCCAATTACTAAAAGACATACAAAAAATGCAAAAAAACACGATAATACTGGTAACCCACGACATGGCTGTACATGCGAACATAACGGACAGGATGGGGATAATGTACGCAGGGATGTTTGTAGAAGAAGGGAAAACGGATGAGATATTCGAAAACCCGCTACATCCATACACAAAATTTCTAATAGGCTCACTACCAAAGATGGGAGACAAAAGTTACAAGGTCAGTGCACCTGGATCACCCCCCTCATTAGCGAACCTACCACAAGGATGTCCATTCCATCCACGATGTCCATATGCGATGGAAATATGTAAAAAGGAACGTCCACAACTCGTTGAGATAAGTGACGGACACAAATCAGCCTGTTTTTTGAACTCAAAGGAGCGTGTGGAAGATGCAAGAAAATAAAACGGCAATAAATACACAAGAAAAGTTGTTGGAAACGAAAAAGCTACAAAAGGTATTCATAGTAGGAGGGGGATTTGCAAGAAGCAAATTACTAGCGGTAGACGATGTGAACTTTCACATATACAAAAATGAAATATTCACACTTGCAGGGGAAAGTGGATGTGGGAAATCGACAGTTTCAAAGATGCTGCTAGGATTTCTTGAACCAACACAAGGTGAAGTGTACTACAAAGGCAAAGACATAGTAAACCTAAAAAAATGGGAAGAGAAAAAAGAGTTCATGAAAGAAGTACAATCGGTATTTCAAAACCCTTTTGAAACATTCAATCCGTTGAGGAAGGTAGACAGATACCTATACGACACAGCGAAACAATACGGGATAACAAAGAACGGGAATGGTAAAAGGGTAGAAGAAGCACTAAAGGCGGTAGGATTAGGTATAACGGAAGTAAAAGGAAGGTACCCCAACGAGTTTTCAGGAGGGCAACTACAAAGGATATCGGTAGCCCGATCGCTCATAACGACACCATCGTTGTTGGTAGCGGATGAACCGGTATCGATGGTGGATGCATCGTTGAGGATGTCGATAGTGAACTTATTCAAAGATTTAAAAGACAAGTACAATGTAAGTGTGTTGTACATAACGCATGATTTAGCAACCGCATACTACGTAAGTGACAGGATAGGGATAATGTTCAGAGGAAACATAATAGAGATGGGTGCGGTGGAAGATGTACTGATGAACCCGAAACACCCATACACACAGATGCTGAAAGAATCGATACCTGAACCAGATCCGAAAAAGAAATGGACAGAACGGATAAGTATAAAAGAGTTGGAAACAGAAGAGTACATGAGAAAAGGATGTAAGTTTGCAGGTAGATGCCCGTTTGTTATGGAAAAGTGTAAAGATAATATGCCACCAGAAATACAAACAGAAAATCG
>NZ_AZRM01000046.1 GCF_002895605.1 Petrotoga miotherma DSM 10691 | reverse complement strand
TCGAAACATTGGCTTCAATGGTTGAAAATGATACAATCAAAGAAGGGATATTTAAACTTTTAGATTTCACCGATGATATAGAAATATTATTTGGTGAAGATTTAAACTCTAAAGCGCTAAAAAAAATGGTATTTTTCTATACTACTTACAAATTAAATGCTAACCCCCTTGGCAGGGTGCTGTTTATAACTCAAAAATACTGTAATTATGAAAAAAATTACTATTTTTTGAGAGAGTATATTTCTAGGCTCTCAGAGATTATATCAAAAAATTTGTGAAAATGGTATATAATTTTGTTTATAGACTTAAGAGATAAAAGGTTTTAAAAGGGTCCCAGCTCGAAACTCTCTATGGCGGGCTGCGGGGTGAAAGGGCGCAAACTTAAAAATAGTAATAATCAGTTTTTAGGAGGTGTTTCGCTGAAATGGAAAAAAGAGACAAAGCTGAAGAAAGAGAAGAAAGAGCACAGCGAGAAGAAAGAGAAGAAATGAAAGAAACAAAAGAGAAAGAATCAAATCAAGAAGATATCGAATCGTTGAAAAAGAAAGTAGAGGAATTGGAAAAAGAAAATAAAGAGCTGAAAAACGAGTTAAAAAAGGTAGAAAAAGAAAGAGATGAATTTAAAGAGTATTCTATATATCTTAAAACTAAATTTGAAGATTACAAAAATTTAGTGGAAAAAGAAAAAAAGCAAATAAAATTGAGTACAACAAAGAAGATAATAGAAAAATTACTTGTTCCTTTTGAAAAGTTGAAGCTTTCTTTGAATTACAAAGATGAACCTGAATTTGTTTCGGCAGTTGAGATGGTTTACAAAGACATGTTGAAGGTCTTTGACTCCTTGAAAATGAAATTTATCGTTCCTCAAAAAGGTGATCAATTCGATCCATTCGAACACGATGTTATTGACAAGTTTGAAACGAAAGAAGTGAACGAATACTGCATATACGATGTCCAATCAATTGGTTACAAATTGGAAGGCGAAGTAATAAAACCAGCAAGGGTTATAGTTGCTGTTAAACCGAAGGAGAACACCCCGAACGGGGTCAAGGGAAAAGTTGAAGACAAGAAAAACCCTTGTGACGAAAATGCCGGTTCCGAGGAACAAACTGCGGAAGGAATCGACTCAAAAGAAGGTGATAAATAATTATGGCTGAAAGAAAAGATTATTACAAAATCTTAGGAGTAGATAGAAATGCATCACAAGAAGAGATAAAAAAGGCGTATAGACAAAAAGTTAAAGAGTGGCATCCTGATAGACACCGTGAAAATAAAGAAGAGGCAGAGCGNNGACTTTTTCGATATGTTCTTTGGTACACAAGGAAGCGGAGGTAGGTCTTCTTCTAGACAAAGAAACGTTGCCAAAGAACGTGGAGAAGATATTAATGTAGTAATCAGTTTAAAATTAGAAGAAATTATGTACGATGTTAAGAAAATTGTTGAGTACAACAGGTACGAAGTATGTCAGCACTGTCATGGTACCGGAGCAGAAAACGGCACCAGTTTTGAAACTTGTCCGAGATGTAATGGTAAAGGGGTTATAAGAGAGGAACAAAGGAGTTTTTTTGGTAGTTTTGTTAGAACATATACATGTCCAACTTGTAATGGAGAAGGTAGAATAATCAACCATAGATGTCCTTATTGTGCTGGTAGCGGAAAAGTTTTGAAAAAAGAAAAGATTGAAATTACGATTCCTGCAGGAGTTCCAAATAGCTATACTATGAGGATAAGAGGGAAAGGTAATGCAGGTAAGAACGGAGGTCCAAACGGTGATTTAATTGTTCAAGTAAGAGTTCTTCCCCATGAAAAATTTGTCAGAAAAGGGGCAGATTTAGAAACAGAGATCACGATAAATTATTTGAAAGCAGTTTTGGGAGGAACGGTCAAAATTCCCACGTTGGAGGGAGACATCGAAGAAGAATTACCAGAAGGAACCAACCCTGGAACCATTTTAAGGTTTAGAAATATGGGACTTCCGGAATTTGGTGGTGGCAAAAGAGGAGATTTATATGTCAAAATAAACGTGAAAATCAACAAGCCATCTAGAAAAGAGAAGAAGATCCTCAGCCAACTTTTAGAAGAAACAAATGTTGAATAATTCAGCTTGGGGGTATAAAGATTGAAATTTAATATCTCTGATCAAAAAATAGTTATCAAGGATTATATCATTATTACGGTGGGTACTTTGATAACTGCTATGGGTTTAGTTCTCTTCATGATCCCTTACAATATTATTGCTGGCGGAGTTAGCGGATTGGCTATAATATTAAATAATTTTTTTGGTTGGTGGGTAGGGATACAAATGTTCATTTATAATTTGATTTTGTTTTTTTTGGGGTTTTGGTTGCTTGGAATAGGATTTGGAATAAAGAGCATATACTCGGCTGCTTTGCTTTCTTTTTCCACCGATTTTTTTCAGCATGGTTTAGGCTTAGATCAACTGATCCCTACATTGATGAAAGAAACAGGAAATGCAGGTCTAGAAATGACCTTATTGGCTGCCTTTTACGGAGCTCTGATAGCTGGATTTGGCATGGGGCTAGTTATATGGAAAGGTGCAACTACAGGTGGAACGGATATAATTGCCATGATTTTCAACAAGTATCTCTCTTTAAGTGTGGGTACGGGTCTTATGATTGCTGATACTGTTATAACTGCATCTTCCATATTGATTAATCCTTTATTACCAATGTATGGAATAATCGCAATTTTCGTAACTGCAAAGACTATAGATGGGGTGATAGAAGGATTTGAATCGACAAGAACAATTTTGGTTATTAGCGATTATTATGATAAAATTAAAGAGGATATATATAGCAAATTAGATAGAGGAGTTACTTTTTTAAAAGGAGTAGGTAGTTACACTAATCAAGAAAAAAATGTTATAATGGTGACTATTTCCAGGTCAGAGATAGGCTTGCTTAAGAAGATTATAAGGGAGAGGGATAGCAACGCGTTTATGGTTATTTTGCCAAATAGTGAAGCTATAGGATATGGTTTCAAAAAAATATCGTAATAAGGAGATGATGGATAGTGGATGACCCCGGTGGTTTGTGGGGCTCATTAGTTTTGTTAATTGTTCTTTTGTTTCTTTCAGGATTTTTTTCTGGATCTGAAACTGCCTTGACTACAATAGGGAGATACAGGATAAGAGAACTGATCGATGAAGAAAAAGATGAGAAAAAAAGAAAAAAGTACCAACATTTTGTTGAAAATCCAAATCATTATTTAACTACGATACTTGTAATGAACAATCTTGTAAATATCTTAGCTACATCTACCGCAACAGTTTTTGCAGTGAGATTAATGCCATCTTCTCATAGTGGCGCTGTTGGTTTAGTAACGGCTATCATGACCATATTAATATTGATTTTTGGAGAAATAACACCTAAGGTATATGCTAGAGAAAATAGAGAAAAATATTTTAACTTTACCTTTTTCACAATCAATTTTTTAAATCAACTTTTAACACCTGTTGTATGGTTGCTTGTAAATTTTTCCAACGTGTTTATTAGACTTTTTGGTGGTGAGATCATCACCAATGCTCCACCACTAATCACAGAGGACGAAATAATTTCTTACTTGGACATAGGGCATGAAGAAGGGGTAATTGAGAAAAGTGAAAAGTACCTGATGCAAAGAAGTCTAGAAATGAAGGAGACTTCTGTTAAAGAAATTATGACTCCAAGAGTCGATATATTAGCCATTGAGGATACAAAAACTATGGAGGAATTGATCAAGATAATAAATGAAGAAGGATACTCGAGGATTCCTGTTTTCAAGGAAACGTTAGACAATGTTATTGGCATCGTTTACGCAAAAGATATTTTCAAAAAACTAGACGAGGTAAAAGATTTTACCAAATTGCAAAAATTAAAAGTTACGGAAATTATGCATAAACCATTCTTTGTACCCATAACGATGAAAATAAGAGATGTTTTTAGAATGTTTTTAAATAATCATACACATATGGCCATAGTTGTTGATGAATATGGAGGAACAGCAGGATTAGTTACTTTAGAAGATATAATAGAAGAGATGACCGGGGAAATTTTTGATGAGTACGATGACTATAGTGATGAAACTAATATAATAAGAGTAGCAGAAAATGTTATACTAGTGGATGGTACAACACCAATTAACGATGTCGAAAGAGAGTTGGACATAGAATTTCCAGAAACTGAGTTTGAAACCATTGGTGGATTTTTACTTGAAAGGTTCAAAAGATTTCCTAAACCTGGTGAGATATATTATCTGGAAAATTATGAATTCGAAGTAATTTCCGTAACCATCAACAAGATCGATAAAGTCAAAATAACTGTACATCCAAAAATGCAAACAGAAAACCAAGAAGGGAATGATAAAGAGAAGGATGAACGATAAAAATATTGTTGAAAAATTGTATGAAGAAGCTATGAAAACAAGAGAAAATGCATATGCACCTTATTCTAATTTTAAGGTAGGAGCATGTTTATTATCAAATGATGGAGAAATCTTTTCAGGTTGTAATGTGGAAAATGCTTCGTATGGATTATCTATTTGTGCTGAAAGAAATGCAATATTTTCTGCTGTTGCCAAGGGCAAACGTGAGTTCAAAGCTATGTTAATCGTTGCACAAGGTGAGGCACCTGTAAAACCATGTGGGGCATGTAGACAAGTAATGGCTGAGTTCGGGGATTTCGACGTTTATCTAGCAAATACAAAAGGGAAAATAGAAAAGACGAAAGTAAGTGAGTTACTACCAAATGCCTTTGGCCCCAAAGATTTGTGAAATAGGTAAAAATTTGTTAAATGCTGGGAGCTGTGGGAAAGCCTTTTATACTTCCTTATGGGCGGGGTAGCGGGGTGAAAGGGCGCTAATAAAGACTAAGCATAGTTTACAAAAAAGTTCATTTTTCAAAAATAGGATTTTAATTTTAAAAGGGTTACAGGGCGAAGCCCTCCCCTTGCTGGGCTAGGGACCTCAGGTCCCTGATAATTCCATATCTTGGAGGCATTTAGATGGATAATGAAGAAGTAAAAATCGTCATCGAAAAATTAGTCTACGGTGGATACGGCATGGCACGTTATGCCGGCAAAATCTACATGGTAAACAACGTTTACCCTGGAGAGTTTGTCTCCGTTATTCCAACAAGAACGAATAAAAATTTAGTATTTGCGGATCTAAAAGAAATCATACAACCATCCCATCAAAGGGTATCCTCCAAATGCAAACACTTCCCTGAATGCGGAGGTTGCCAATGGCTCGATTATGATTATCAATCCCAACTAAAATCAAAAACAGAGATAGTAAAAGAACAGTTAGAAAGAATCGGTAAGTTAGATAGTTCCCTTGTGAATGACATAATCGAAAGCGATTTAATCTGGGGTTACAGAAACAGAATGGAATACGCTTTTCAGAAAAATAATAACTTAAAATTAGGTTTAAATATTGCCAATTCAAACAAGGTTCTTGATATCTACTCATGCCCAATCTCACCTAATTTATTTGATAACATAAGAAATAAATTCAGAGAACTAGTTAATAAATTGAATATCGAAATATACGACAAAAACTCAAAAAAAGGAATCTTGAAACATTTAGTCATCCGAAGATCCTTTTCCAAAAATCAAACGATGGTTATTATAGTTACCAACACAGAGTATTTGCCTTATGAAGAAGAGATAAAACAGTTTTTTCAACAGAATTTCCATCCTTATTCACTCATTCACTTGATGAACAGTTCCGATAGCGTTGTACTACGGGGACCTTACAAAACGCTTCTCGGTGAAGGAGTATTAAATGAGGAGTTTGATGATTTTAAATTCCAAATTCCACCAACTGCTTTTTTTCAAAACAACTACAATGTTACACAAAAGCTATTAAGGCACATATTAGAATATTTCAAAAACAACACACAAAAAGATGACACTATGTTAGACTTATACTCTGGTGTTGGACTATTTTCAATATACTTTTTACCGCTCTTTAAACATATAGAATCCGTTGAAACCTCCAAAGTTTCAGTAAAAGCGGCGATCTCAAATTCTCATATAAACTTTATTAAAAACGTTAATTTCATATTAGCAAGTTCAAAACCGTATCTCATGAAAAATTCCGATAAAAGATTTGACTATGTCATCTTAGATCCCCCAAGAAAAGGTTTGGAAAAGAAAGAGATCCAATTACTTTCTTCTATGGCAAAAAAGGGGATTATCTATGTATCTTGTGACCCTTCAACTTTTGCCAGAGATCTCAATATATTTACAAAAAATGGATTCACTCTAAAATCAGTTCAACCATTTGATATGTTTCCACACTCATACCACATCGAAAACGTCGGCATTTTAGAAAAAAACTGAAGTGGGCTAACTGTGGGCGGGCTGCGGGGCGAAGGGGCGCTAATAAACTCCCAACAATTGAAAGGAGGCTTCTATGAAATTTTCTACTAAAATAGAATCATTACAACCATCTGCAACTATCGAGTTAAACTCAAAGGCTTTAGAACTACAAAACAAAGGATACGAAATTGTCAGGCTGACAGCTGGAGAACCTGATTTTGAGACTCCTCAGCCTATAATAAACGCAGCTTACCAAGCCATGAAAGAAGGAAAAACCAAATACACGGACAACAAGGGAATAAAAGAACTCAGACAAAAGATAGCTCAATATATAAATAAAAAATACTCAACTAATTACAATGAGAACAATGTAATCGTAACTAATGGGGGAAAACAAGCTTTATTTAACTCACTCTTTTTGATAACAAACCCGGGTGATGAAATAATTGTAATTGATCCATCTTGGGTCAGTTACGACGCACAAATTAGAATGGTTGGTGGAATTCCCGTTCACGTTAAAGCTACGAAAGAAAATAACTACATACCAGAAAAAAAACATCTAGAAAACGCTATAACCAAAAAAACAAAAGCCATAATAATTAATTCTCCCAACAACCCAACAGGTGTGGTTTACGATAAAGAGTTTATGAGCTTTATTTCAAAACTCTCCATCGATCATGACTTTATAATCTTAAGTGATGAAGTATATGATGCCCTTGTATACGATGGTGATTACACCTCTATGGCGAACTTTGAAAAATCAAGAGATAGAACAATATTTGTAAACAGTTTCTCAAAAACCTGGTCAATGACGGGATGGAGAGTGGGATATACGATTGCCAACGAAAAAATCATAACTCAGATGGCTAAGATTCAATCTCATTCAACTTCTAATGTGAACACACCCTCCCAATATGCTGCACTTAAAGCCTTAGAAATAGACAATTCTTACATGGTAAAAGAATTCAAAAAAAGAAGGGACTACTTGTACGCTGAATTCATAAAACTCGGTTTAACTTTTCACAAACCAAAAGGTGCTTTCTATTATTTTATCGACATATCGAAGTATGGATTGAACGATAAAGAATTCTGTGAAAAATTACTCGAATATGGTTTGGCAGTCGTTCCGGGCTCGGCTTTCTTTTGCGATGGACACATCAGACTTTCTTTTGCAGCCTCTATGAATGATTTGCAAAAGGCGGTTGAAATACTTAAAAAGTTCCTAACGGATTTGGAGACGGAAAGAGTATGAAAATTGATTTATTAGTAGCTGAGATAGGAAGTACAACAACCGTGATCACAGCTTACCAGCTCATGGAAAAGAGCGTTAAACTAATAGCTCAAACAGAAAGTTACACAACCATAGACAAAGGTGATGTAACCATTGGAATAGAAAAGGCACTAAAAAATATGGAAGAAAAAGCTAATGATAAAATAAGTTGGGAAAAATTTTTAGCAACCTCTTCTGCTGCCGGTGGGCTAAGTATGACGGTCCATGGATTGGTATTCGATATGACAGTCAGGGCAGCGAAAGAAGCGGCGTTAGGGGCTGGGGCTATTTTAAAATATATCACATCCGGCAAACTTAGAGAAACCCATTTGAAGCAAATTTTAAAGATTAAGCCGAAATTGATTCTCTTATCAGGTGGAGTCGATTACGGAGAAGAAGAAACCGTTCTTTACAACGCTGAATTACTCTCTAACTTGCCTTTAGACATCCCCATAATATACGCAGGAAACACTGCTGTAAAAGAAGAAATAGAAGAAATCTTCAAAGAAAAGAACAAAAATATAATCATAACAGAAAACGTCTACCCTAAAATAGATCACCTCAACGTTGAACCGGCAAGAAAAATAATCCAAGAGGTTTTCTCAAAACACATAATTCATGCCCCAGGTATGGAAAAAATCTATGATGTAGTGGATGAAGAAGTCATTCCTACCCCTGCGGCTGTTATGAACACCACTGAATTACTAAATGAACTGTATGGAGATGTTCTAACAGTTGACATTGGAGGAGCTACTACTGATATAGACTCTGTTACCGATGGCTCACCAGAAATTCAAAAGATTTTAGTATCTCCACAACCCCGTTCTAAAAGAACAGTCGATGGAGACATGGGAATATACATAAACGCACATAACGTAGTTGAAATGATAGGCAAAGAACAAATAAAAAAGGACTTTGAAAACTACGAAGAGATACTAAAAAATCTATCCCCTTATCCACAAAACGATGAACAAGAAAAATTTGCAACTTACTTGGCAAAGTTTTGTTTCTTGACATCCCTAAAAAGACACGCTGGAAGAATTGATTACATCTTTACTCCCACCGGAAGAAAAAAGGTGGCTCAGGGAAAAGATCTAACCGCGGTTAAAATCATCTTTGGCACCGGAGGAATACTATCAAGGTCGAAATACAAAAAGGAAATATTTGAAAGCTTAAAGCAGCTAAAAAATTCAGATGACCTATTACTACCATCAAAAGAGGTAACCTTCGCCTACGACAAAAATTACATATTCGCTAACATAGGTGTTATCGCAAACCTCGACAAAGAAATAGCAAAGAAAATATTACAAAATGATATAGAATGGGTATAGGGTGGGGTTTAAGGGCGAAGCCCTCCTTTCCTTAGATGGGTGGGGTGCGGGGGAAAGGGCCGCATATCAAAAGACTAGGAGTGAAAAAAAATGATAAAAATCGGCGCACATATGAAAATCTCAAAAGGCTTCAAAAAAGTCCCTCCTGACACAGCAAACATTGGAGGCAACACCTTCCAAATCTTCACAAGTTCACCACGGGTTTGGAAAGTAAACCCACCAAAAGAAAGCGATGTAGAAGGCTTCAAAAACGCAATGAACGAATTCAACATAAATTTTGAAGACGTCTTAGTTCATTCAAGCTACTTAATAAACCTCGCCTCTCCAAAAGACGACATCAGAGAAAAATCCATAAATGCAATGATAGAAGAAATAAAAGCCACAGACCAATTAGGAATACACCACTACAACTTCCACCCAGGAAGCCATTTAGGCGAAGGAGAAGAATTCGGCATAAACAAAATATTAGAAGGGTTAGATACCATCTTCAAAGAAGTCCAGAATACAAGAGTAACTATCTTGCTCGAAAACGTTGCACAAAAAGGTTCAAACATAGGATACTCCATGGAACAATTGGGAAAAATAATAAAAAACTCACCATGGAAAGAAAGATTAGGCATAACCTACGATACCTGCCATGGATTCGACTCAAACTATGACATAAGAAAAAAAGAAGAGGTACAAAGACTATTAGACGAAATTGACAAATACATCGGCTTAAATAAACTAAAAATGATCCATCTAAACGACTCAAAATATGACGTAGGCGCTGCTAAAGACAGACACGAATTTATAGGCAAAGGATACATAGGAAAAGAAGGATTTAAAACCTTCCTCTCTTTCGATGAAATATCTAAACTACCTCTGATACTTGAAACCCCTGGAGATGATCCCGAGCATAGTCAAGATATAAAAGTAGTAAAAGAGATCTTCAAAGAATTAGGAAAGCTTTAAAAAATACCCCCTGCTGGGGGTATTTTTAAACGATCCCTTGATCCATCATCGCTCTTGCTACCTTTAGAAAAGCTGTCACATTAGCCCCAAAAACAAGGTCTCCGTCTTTCTTGTACTCTTCAGCTGTCGTCTTTATACTACTGTAGATGTTCTTCATTATCTCTTGTAGTTTTTTATCTACCTCTTCAAAACTCCAAGACTCCCACATACTATTTTGAGTCATTTCTAAGGCAGAGGTAGCAACACCGCCAGCGTTGGCAGCTTTAGCTGGGGCAAACATAACGTTATTTTTTTGGAAACATTCAATAGCTTCTGGGGTGCACGGCATATTAGCGCCTTCTGCTACCACTAAAACACCGTTATTCACAAGTGTTTTTGCTTCTTCTATATCAATTTCGTTTTGAGTGGCACATGGGAAGGCAATATCACATTCAATTTTCCAAATATTTTTACTATTATCGTTATACTCTGCCGAAGGATAAGTTTTGAGATACTCAACTATTCTTCCTCTTCTTTTTTCTTTTATATCAATTACAGAATTTAAATCTATTCCTTGTGGATCGTATACCATTCCGTCAGAATCACTAAGGGCTATAACCTTTCCACCGAGTTCTAAAACTTTTTGAGCCGTGTAAATAGCCACGTTTCCAGATCCAGAAACTACTACCTTCTTGTCTTCAAATGTTTCACCAACATCTTTTAGCATTTCTTCAACAAAATAAACCAATCCATAACCTGTTGCTTCTGTTCTCGCTAAACTTCCACCCCAGTCTACACCTTTTCCTGTTAGGGTGCCAGCTTCAAAACGGTTGGTAATTCTTTTGTATTGACCAAAGAGATACCCTATTTCTCTGTTCCCAACACCTATATCTCCTGCTGGAATATCCGTTTGTGCCCCTATATGTCTATATAATTCAGTCATAAAACTTTGACAAAATCTCATAACTTCGGAATCTGACTTCCCCTTTGGATCGAAGTCACTGCCACCTTTTGCTCCACCTATAGGCCTTCCAGTTAAAGCATTTTTGAAAGTTTGTTCAAATGCAAGAAACTTCATGATTCCTGGGTATACAGTGGGATGAAAACGCAATCCCCCTTTATAAGGCCCTAATGCGGAGTTAAATTCAATTCTGTATCCCCTATTAACATGAACGTTACCTTGATCATCTACCCATGGAACGCGAAAGATAATCTGCCTTTCAGGCTCAGTTAACCTTTCTAAAATCCCGTCTTTCTCAAATTCAGGATACAGTTCAACAACTGGTTTTATACTTTCAAGAACCTCACGTACCGCCTGGTGAAACTCAGTTTCTCCAGGATTCTTTACAACTACCCTTTCAATTATGCTGTCAACATAATTTTCTTGGGTTAATTCAATAGAGTCTCGCATGGTTACCTCCTCCTTTTGGCTTTTCCCCGGTATACTTAAGAAAGAACAAACAACAAGAAATTATCTTCATAGTAAACAATTCAATGAAATATATTTCATTATTGCTAATAAATGGTAATGAATATATTTACTCACTTTTTTCGATTATACACAAAACTTGCAAATTCGCAAAATTTTAAAATTTTTTGTTGAAAATGCTTAAAATTAGGTATTTATGGTATTTTTTGATGATATATTATTACTGAAGAAAGCAAATTAAAAAAATATTTATATTTTTTTAATAAAAAATTTATCTTTCTTAGATTCTTGAGTGAGTACCTGGAGGTATGCGGAAAGCTGAAAAAACTTAAAGAAGTACAAAAAAGTGGTGGGCGCTGTAGGGTTTGAACCTACGACCTTCTGCGCGTGAAGCAGACGCTCTCCCACTGAGCTAAGCGCCCCAAAACTCTTCTAAACTATTATACAATATATTTTAAATCTTGTCAATGAAAGTAAAAATTACTCTTTATAAGCTTGAAAACATCTCAAATTTCCATCGATAGCCTCAACCTTTGAAACCTTAAACCCTTCTTTCTCAAATAACGAAATCAACTGGCTCGTTGTTCTAAGCACCCTAAACTTTGGAATAAACCAAACCACGTTCTCTCTATCCTTTAAATCAGGAACATACACAAAGGCTAAAACATTTCTTGCTTTCTTTAAAATATCACTCACATTATAATTTTTCTCAAACTCTCCTACAATTAAAATATTGTTAGAATTATCTTTTACAGAAACACCCAAATCTTCAAAAACACTTTCATACTTCTCTTTATCAACTCCAAGAACCTTGACATCTTTAAAACCGCTATCAATTAGCCCCTTTAAAATAATTTCCTTTTTGATCTCCAAAGGAATAGACTTGTAAGCTCCTTTCTCACGCTCTTCGTAAATCCTCAAAGCCTCATCAGAAGGATAAGGGGAAGCGTACATCAAAGTATCTGATCTCTTCCAACTTCGAATGGGATGAATAATTCCTAACTGGGAAAACTTTTCGGAAATATTCCCCACCCAAATCATTTCATCGTCACTTTTCATAAAACTAATCTGAGTATTTGGATAAAGCCCAGAATAACTGTATCTGCCAAACGATATATCAGCAAGTTTGTTATTCTCTTCTACAGCTTTTAGATGCAAATCAAAGGCTTTTTTAATATCTTTTTTTTCATATATCTTAGCAAGCCTATAATAATAAAAAGGAAATTCTTCTATATTTTCTACTTTTTTCAACAACATTTCAGCCTTTTGTGGATCTTTTTGAATAAAAGATATCCCCGAAATATACAAAGCCAATGGAGCATCAGAAATAAGATAAAGTTTTTGTGCATTCTCTTGCCCAATGTACCCCATAATATCGAAAATGAATTCTTTCCCAGAAGCAAAATGGGCATATATCTCTTCGTAAACCCCATCCATCTCAGGGTCCAACTTAGTGCTCAAATCCTCAATTATAGGCTTAATAAACCGTGAAAGATCAGGAAGTATTTCTAAAGACTTTTTATACTGAGTCAGAGCTTCTTTGAACCTTTTCAATCTCAGATAACAATCCCCTAATAAGGCGTATAAAACCCCTTGAATCTTTTCGTCTTCAATCTTTCTTAAAGTAGAAAGGGTCTTCAACGTATCAACAGTATCTTTTGTGTTTTGCAAAACTGAATAAAAAAGCAAAATTCCAGGTATACCGTTTTTTTCTACAAAATTAAGATAATCATCTTTAGTGATAAAATCTAAAAGTTGGTCTTCTGATGTCTTCATCTTCTTTATTATGTATTTTGAAAGTTCATTTCTACAAGATAATTTATCTAACAAGTTTTCATCGACTTCCACTTCTAATTCAGCAATTTTTTCAACGATGTTGTCATAATAAATAACAATTCCTGATTTTTCTACACCTTCAACCATAACTTTAAACCCGGGTAATACCTTTTCCCACTCTTCCTTATCTGCCGTGAGGCTGTCTTTTTTATCTTCAACACCCTCTTTAATATCGTTCAACAAAACATACAAATTCTTTTTATCAATAGTAATGTTCTCATCTTCACCAAATGCAAGGGAAATATGATTATTGAACCCTTCAAAATCTTTTCTTTTCAACATTGCACGAGCCATCAAAATGTGTGCCAAAGGCACTTGCTTAAAAGACATGATAGTCCAATCAAAATTCTCTACATTTTTCATAGCTTCATCTAAGACTTTAAAAAACTTTTCTCCCCACTCGATTAGCTCATCCCAATCGCATGATCTTTCGTACAAAGCCATCATGCCAAAGTAAGGATCAGGATACTGAGGGGTAGCATCTATACACTTTTGTAGCAATTCCTTACCCAGGTCTTTTAAACCCCCAAACACGCAGTCCAATCCAAACAAGTACAAAAACTCAAGACCTATGGCAGGAACTCTGCCCACTTTCTTTATCTCTGCCAACGTCTCCCAAGCGACTTGGTTCTTCTTATAAGTATACCCTCCGATAGACTCTGTTTTGTACAACTGAACTAAGTAATACAACCTCTCTATAGGATGTTTCGCTTCCTTTAGCTGCTCTCTTATTAAAGTACTGGTTCTTTCATACTTCTTTCTCTTCAAAACCCTTGTCCAGATGTAACCGTAATGGAGAATCGGAAAATTACCTCGAACCACCTTTGGTTTATATATAGCTTGATTATGTACAACGTTTTTGTATTCAATGGTACCTTTTCTAAAAATTCTTGGAGTCGAAGCAACTTCGGTTCTTGTGCAGTCAATATCCATATAACTGATTGTTGGTATATAAACAGTATTAACATCTTTTGCCTGTTTCTTAAGAAACTCTCTTATATTTCTTTTAAATGCTTCTGACACCTCTTCATCCGCATCGTATATCAAAACCCACTCACAGGTTGGAAACTTCAAAGAATAGTTTCGAGCCTCAGAAAAATCATTCTGCCACTCATGAAAGTACAACTTATCGGTATACTCTTTAACTATCTGAGGTGTTCTATCCGTAGAACCCGTATCAACAACGATTATCTCATCTGCCACATCCTTAATAGCCTCTAAGGCGCGTCTAATATTAGCCTCTTCGTCCTTTACGATCATAGCAACAGACAACAATTTTTCATTATCAGAACTCATACACTTTCCTCCTATCAAAAAGCTACATCTATTATATCATTCTTGTTCATTCTATTTATTTCCTTAAGGGGCTTTCTCTAATCAAAGAAAATCTTCCTAAAGGCGTCTTTCTAACCATAGAAAAAATTCCATAAAGGGCGGCGGGCGTTCAATAAAAATAAAATTCCTTAGGGGGCGG